>CANFSD010000167.1 GCA_947449515.1 Bacteroidota bacterium | reverse complement strand
TTTTATGGATGAGGGTTTTAAGCACATCACCAACAACAGCAGGTGGTTGCGCTACTTCTTCTAAAATCTTTTCAAACGACTCTACAAAATATAAGCAATTGAGGATGTCGTATTCAATATCATCTAATTTAGGTATCATTTTAATTCTCTTTCCTTCCAAGTATAGGTTTTTATATTGGCCCATACGCCAATAACAATTACATAAATAATATGAAATGGCTGCACCAAAGGTACCAATAATAGCATTCCCAATTTATTAAAAAACAATAAGATCGAACCAATAAGGGAAGCCTCTGCCAACATTTTTATAAGCAATTGCATTACACCCAAAAAGGCAAAACCAGGCCACCAAAAACCAAGGATTAAATTAACAAAAATACTCAAGTTAAAAAAATAAGCTCCCATTAAAATGGCGGTAATATACCTATTTTCATACTTGGTACTTTTAGATACCCAACGCCTTCTTTGCTGCGCCAATTGATCAACGGAGGCATTTGGAGTAGTATAAACCACCGCATCTCGGCTCTTTAAAAAGAACACTTCTTTTGGATATTTCTTAAAAATTTTATGCAACAAAAACTCATCATCGCCGCTTGCCAAATGCACATTATCGGCATATCCATTTACGGCAACAAATGCCTCCCTCTTAAATATTAAATTAGCAGCACTGCACATGTTTGGATTTTTTAAATGAATAGCGGCCCCGCCAATTCCTACCAAACCTGCAAACTCTAAAGATTGAAACCTTTCAAATAAATTACTTGAACTAAAAAACACGGGGGCATAAATAAAAGAACAAGTACGTTCTTGCATAAATGCATCAATGGCAGGCAGCCAATTTTCACCACGTGTACAATCTGCATCACTTAAAATAATATTGGCAAATTGCGCTTGCTGCAAACCACATTCTATAGCATTTTTCTTGCCCGAGAAACCATGTTCACTTGCATTTAGCAAACGTACGCAATGCTTAGGATACTGCTGCATTAAGGCCTCCACCTTCTGGGCAGTTTTATCAGATGAATGGTCGTTTAAAACCAATATTTCAAAAAATGAGGGCGGATAATTTTGCGCAACAATTGCTTGCAAGCAGGCTTCAATTTGGTTCTCCTCATTGCGCGCGGCAATTAAAATACTGAATGAATTTAGAGCTTGGTAATTTTTTTGCACTTTACTCCGGGGAATAAATAACCAGCCAAAAAAATACACCAACAGCAGCGCAGCATAGGCTATGGCAAGTGTATAACAAAAATATTCCCAACTACTCATGACCTAATTTTATAAATGAAATACATGCCCACCATTCCTGGTAACAACATATTAATAATCCAAAGGCTATAAGCCGAAAGTAAAACCGCCTCTGTCTGATTTACAAACATTGAAAAGAAAAACAAGGCACTTACACCACGTAAACCAATTTCTAACAACAAAAAAGAAGGCACTATAGATTGCACGCAAAACGTAGCAATGATGCAGGCTACAGCCGGAAGAAAGCTTATTTGAACCTGAAAAAATTTCAATAAAAAATAATACTGACTTAAGAAAACCGCATACCTACAAAAAGACAAGAACAGTATTTTTAATAATTCAGTTTTTGAATAGGAAGCAAAAACATCTATGTATTTTTCAACTTTTTGAAGCCATTTCCAAACACTTACTTTTTGGTAAATCCAACGCAAATTTAAATAGGCCCAAACCAATGCAACTGTAATAAAAAAAGCAATAGGAAAGGCCCATTGATAGAGTTGCGCATAGTTTCCTATGAGTGAAAAATCATTGCTAAAGAAAACCAAAGCAAACAACCCAAAAACCAAGGTAACAATTACCTGTGCGGTATGCCCAATTACCGTTACCAAAGAACCACGCCACTTGTTCATGGTTTCTAAATGAATTACCCTGCCCGCAAAATCACCAATTTGGTTGGGCGTAATAATGCTCAAGGTTACACCAGAAAATACTGCTTTTATGGCAGTGGTATAAGTCATTGGTTCGAACCGATTAATAAGCAAACGCCATTTCACAGCCTCCAAACCCCAATTGGCAAAAACAAAAAGTAATGCAGCACCTAAATAAAGTATAGAACCCAATTCCGATTGCATTTCAAAACGTGCAAACAGGGTATTGATATGGTAAGAATAGAATAGCTTAAAAAAAACAAAGACCGTCAACACCAATATTAACAATGGTTTTGCGATTTTTATGAGTTTTTGATATGAGGGTGATTGAAACAATTGCTGGCTTTAACTATGTTTGACAAAATAACGCATACCTGAGTCCTAAACCAAATCAGATTTTGAGCATCGGTAAATCTATACAAGAAAGAGTCATTTTAGGCATTGATCCAGGAACAACTGTTATGGGGTATGGAATAATTCATACCACTGGAAAGAAAGCCATTGTGCTCACTTTGGGCGTACTTAAACTTGATAAGTATGAGGATTATGCCATGAAACTTAAAAAGATTTTTGAACGCACGGTTGGCCTCATTGATGAATTTCACCCAGATGAATTGGCCATTGAGGCTCCTTTTTTTGGAAAGAATGTGCAAAGTATGCTCAAATTAGGCAGGGCCCAAGGCGTGGCAATTGCAGCCGCTATGAGCAGAGAATTGTCTGTAGTAGAATACGCTCCCAAAAAGATAAAAAAATCGATTACAGGTAACGGAAACGCCTCCAAGGAGCAAGTTGCCCAAAGCCTGCAACAACAATTAAAATTTGAATTCGACAACCAATACTTTGATGCCACGGACGGATTGGCTGCGGCCTATTGCCATTTTATGCAAAACACCATTGTTATTCCCGATGCTGATAAAAAGACCAAAAGCAAATTGCCTCCCAAAAAGAAGGCAAGCTCTTGGGAGACCTTTGTGAGTCAGAACCCCTCTAAGGTTAAAAAGAAAAGCTAATTAGTTTTTAAATTGTGAGGCAATAGCATCGGCTATGGCTTTCATTTCTTCGCTTGGCAAATCCAATTTAGGATTGGCAAAATTCATTTCCTCCATCTGTGAGAAAGGAATTAAATGAATGTGTGCATGTGGCACTTCCAAGCCCATAACACAAACACCCACACGAAGGCATGGGATTGCCTGTTGGATGGCATTTGCCACTTGTTTAGAGAACAAATGGAAATTAGTAAATTCTGTATCTGCCAAATCAAAAATATAATCTTCTTCTCTTTTGGGTATTACAAGAGTATGTCCTTTGGTAAGCGGACGAATATCTAAAAAAGCAAGGAAATCAGGGCTTTCAGCTACCTTGTAACAAGGAATTTCACCTGCTATTATCTTGCTAAAAATGCTAGCCATTTAGAAAGTAATTTCTAATATTTCTAATTTAATATTTCCAGCAGGCACCGTTACCTCACAGGTATCTCCTACCTTTTTATTCATTAATCCCAAACCAATGGGCGATTTAAATGAAATCCTACCGGTTTTTAAATCTGCTTCTTTTTCATTTACCAAAGTATACCAAATTTCTTTTTTAGAATTATGGTTTAATACCCTAACCCTGGTAAGCATCATTACTTGGCTATTGTTAATTTTAGATTCATCAATGATTCTAGAAACGGCAATCAAATTTTCCATTTTAGAAATCTTGGCTTCTAACAATCCTTGGTCTTCTTTTGCGGCGTGGTATTCTGCATTTTCACTTAAGTCACCTTTGTCTCTGGCATCGGCAATTTGCTTAGAGATGAAAGGACGTTGAACATATTTCAAATCATATAAGTCTGCCTTTAATTTTTCTAAACCTTCTTTGGTTACAAAATTTGTTTCTGCCATAAAAATGCTATTTGATAATCTCCTTAAAAATAAAAGAAACGTTCCGCACAAGGCGGAACGTTTCTTTCTTGAATACAAATATAGTAAATTTTATTATCCCTTTTTACCTCCAATAGTTAAACGAATACCAACAGTATGCATTCCGTTAAAAATGCGGGTTGGAGCATAAGAATAATCTATTGCCATTGCGGTACCAGTTTTGGTTACGGGTACTTGGAAAGTAGCACCAGCCCATAAGCCATAAACAGGATTCAAATATTGAGGATCCGACATGTTTTTTGAGAAGGCTTGTTTATCGCCGGTAACATTATAAGCTACACGTAACATGGCAGTTTCTTTATAAGCATACTCAGCACCAAATCCATAAACATTAGATTG
>CANFSD010000166.1 GCA_947449515.1 Bacteroidota bacterium | reverse complement strand
TGTAAACGGAAGTATCAATAAATGATCTATCCCTTGTGCCTCTAATAGAACAATTTTTTCCTCTAGGGTGTTGAGTAATAGTAAGCCATGATCGTCGGGAAACAGCACCATTCTTGGATGTGGATCATATGTTATGACAACAGTTTCACCATTTTGTTCTTTGGCTATTCCTTTCAGTTTATAAAGGATTACCTGATGAGCGGCGTGCACACCGTCAAAGGTTCCTTGCGTAACAATGGCATTTTCTATTGAACTAAATTCTTCTAAACTTCGGTAAACCTTCATACTTATTTCTCAATATAAAGATTGATTTCTGTAATGATTTTTTGTGAAATTTGTAAACAAACCTGTTGAATCATTTCTTCTCTGCTTTTCAATTCACGTTTAACCTGGTTGAATTGCTCCCTGAATTCTGTTGGCTTTCCTGGCATATAATTTCCAGTTGGCAATTCAGGGTATAATGTTTTTATGTTCCCATTAAAGGTGGCGTAATGTATTTCATCAGAGGCTTCTTCAGTAATAACTTCGCTCTCTACCACCTGACCAGTTTGTGTAGATACCAATTGGTAAAAAACCCTGTAATACAACCTGCGTTTTTGGTGCATATCACAATATTTTACCTTTCTAAATCTTGTCACAGTTTGTGGAAGACCATTAGGAATATTTGGAGGAATAGTTTCTGAATAGGCTTCATAGGCAATTATAGAATCCTTTATCATGCCATCATCTTCATATTTCAAATCGCTGATAGCTGTCATCAAAACATATTTCAAACCTATTAATTTACCCGCTTTTGCTGCACTTTCTGGATCAACCACGCCACTCATTCCCAATTGTTGTTCACGCAACATGCTTTCCAATGAAGAGCGATCTACCACTCTTAAGAAAGGATTTTTACTTTGAACCAAAGAGGCTACCAATTGTTGGTACAAACGAACATCAAAACCTTGGTAACGCGTTTGGTTCTGAACTGGCAAAACACCCAGGCCTACACTTGCCTTTGCTAAAACTTCATCGCGCAAAATTTTGGCATTCTTATAGGTAATATCTTGTGTGGTAATTTTATTGAAATCTCGGTAAGCTTCTTTGTAATTTTCTAATTCCATCATTTTTAAACCATGCTGGTATAGCGGTTCTAAAATGCTTTTCATGCGCAATACTGTAGCGTCTTTGTAGCTTGGTTCAATTTCAGAAATGGTAGTAAATACAACTTCGGCTTGGTCAAATTTATTGTTCTGCATTAAATCCAAACCCTTGTCATACAATTTGCTGATATAATCATTTTTGATATCCTCGTAAATTGGATCGTACATGGTAGGCCAATCTAATTCAACTCCAACCGACTTACATTTCTCGTAATATTTTTTACAGGCAAGGTATTGGCGAACCGATTTTTCTGCATCATTGGAAACTACATATTTTCCAAATTCCCCAAATTTGTTTGCCAATACAATATTTCCAGTTTTCTTTAATCCTTGTGCGGCCTCTATTTTATTAGGTTTAACCACAAGGGCATTGTAATAAAAATTTGCTGCGCCATCATTATTACCCAATTCAAATTGCTTATCACCCTCCTTCATAAAGTGTTTGCTAGGGTCGCATGAAGTGAAGGTTAAGAGTAAGGTAAAAAATAAGAAACTAAGTTTTAATTGACTTTTGTTTAACATACTTAAAATACTTTTCTAGGATAAATAATAGAGACAACTACATTTTTTCTGGCACTTGAATGCCCAATAATGCAAATGACGAACGAATAACATTGGCAGTAAGTTCGCATGCCGCTAATCTCATTGACCTTTGTGCCAAATTAACTTCTTTCAAAATTTGATGGTCGTGGTAAAACAAACTGTATATTTTGGCCAATTCAAAAACATAATTACAAATTACGCCTGGACTTAAATCGCGACCAGCTTCTTGAATGATTAGAGGGTATTGGTATAACTTCTGTAATAATTCTTTTTCTACCTTAGACAATTGAATATTGCTTTGGTCGTAGGTTCGATCCCAAGTTCCTGCATTGCGCAAAACGGAACGAATACGGGCATGGGTATATTGAATAAAGGGGCCTGTGTTTCCTTGAAAATCGATGCTTTCTTCAGGATTGAACATCATTTTTTTCTTTGGATCTACTTTTAACAAATAGTATTTGAGCGCGCCCATTCCAATGGTATGGTACAATGCTTTTAAATTCTCTTCCGATTCGCCATCCATTTTGCCTAAGGCCTTGGTTGTTTCCTCAGCAGTTGCTTCCATTTCGTGAATCAAATCATCAGCATCAACTACGGTTCCTTCTCTGCTCTTCATTTTGCCATGCGGCAATTCTACCATTCCATAACTCAAATGATAAATTCCAGGAGCATAACTTTTACCAAGTTTTGCGGCAATTAATTGCAAAACCTTAAAATGATATTCTTGTTCATTTCCCACAACATAAATGGAGCGATTGCAATGGAAATCGCCAAATTTCAATTCGGCAGTACCTAAGTCTTGCGTAATATAAACGGAAGTGCCATCTCCTCTTAAAACCAATTTTTGATCTAAACCATCCTCGGTTAAATCTATCCAAACAGAGCCATTTTCTTTGGTAAAAAATACTCCTTTGCTTAAGCCTTCTTGAACAATTTCTTTCCCCAATAAATAGGTATTTGATTCGTAATAAAAATGATCAAAATTAACGCCCAATTTTTTATAAGTAGTATCGAACCCAGCGTATACCCAGGTATTCATGGTTTTCCAAATATTCACCGTTTCAGGGTCGTTGGCCTCCCACTTTACCAATAAATCTTGTGCAGCCAATATGCAGGGCGCATTTTTAGCAGCATCCTCTTCACTCATTCCCTTTAGGCGGAGCTCTTCAATTTCCTTTTTGTATTGCTTATCAAAAACAACATAGTATTTACCAACCAGGTGATCTCCTTTTAATCCTGCAGATTCTGGGGTTTCGCCATTTCCAAATTGCATCCAAGCATACATGCTTTTGCAAATATGTATACCACGGTCATTTACCAAATTGCACGTAATTACCTTATGACCATTTGCCTTAAGTATTTCTGCCACCGAGAAACCCAAGAGGTTGTTTCGTATGTGGCCTAGGTGTAAAGGTTTATTGGTATTAGGTGAGGAATATTCCACCAGAACCGATTCTTTGCTATTTGACGCAGCAAAACCAAAATTGCTATTGGCATCTGTTTTGGTTAAAAAATCTATCCAAAAATTTTCTTTTATGCTGATATTGAGAAAGCCTTTTACTACCTGGAAAGAGGCCACCAAAGAAAAATTCTCTATGAGGTAATTTCCAATTGCCTCGGCAGTTTGTTCTGGATTTTTTCTTGAAACTTTTAAAAACGGGAATACTACAAAAGTGAAATCACCTTCATAATCTGCAGTTGTATTTTCAATAACCAATTTTTCAGCAGCAATTTGGTGCTGAAATAGAACTTGCAAAGCAAGGGAAAGCTGTTCTTTTAGTTGATTTTGTATCATTGCCATTTTAAAGTCTCAAATATAATCACACGGAAGCTAAAATTTAGCGTAAATTGTATTGAACGGGCATAAAAAAAGAGCGGCGCAATATTATTGCACCGCCCTACACCTAAAACTTATGAAACTAAATTCCGAAACCGGGATTTTCTATGGTAAATGAAGGGTGTGGCGGATTAAGTTCCTTTGAGAAAATCTCAACCATATCCTTGTTGGTAATTATTCCTACCACTTTCCCATTATCAACTACAGGTAAAGCTTGGAATTTCTTAAATTGAAGCAAACGAAGTGCATCAGAAATTTTCGTTTCTGGACTAACAGTAATTGGGTCTGGCGTCATGAAATTTTGTAATAAATGTAAGTCATCCATTTCATGTTTGTTTAGCGACTTCCCATTATTTAAATCTTCATGTAAAACACGCATTACATCGGTAACACTTACTATACCAACTAATTCATCATGGTTGGTTACAGGTAAATGTTGAATTTTGTGCGTTGCAAAAAAATGCATCACCTCACTTAATTTATTGTGCATACCTGCAACAATAACTTTTGGGGTCATAAATGCGGCAACGGTTAGTTCACTTGTCATTTTGCTGTCCTTTCATTGCCATAACGGCACAACAAAAGTATTTCAACTAGCAAGTGTATCCTTTGACCTTAATCACAAAACAAAATGATTAATGTCAGCAAAAAT
>CANFSD010000165.1 GCA_947449515.1 Bacteroidota bacterium | reverse complement strand
CAACAATTGGTATTTAAAAATGTGGGCTTGCAAACCCTTGGGTCAAGCATGCAATTAAATGGCTATTACGAAAGTAAAAATCCTAAGAAGCCAAGTATGGATATAGATTTTGGCATTAACAATTTAGACATACAAAAAGCCTTCTTAACCTTTAATACGGTAAAGAAATTAGCGCCTGCTGCAGAACATGTATTTGGAACTTTTAGTACAAGCTTAAAAATGAAAACTGCGTTGGATGAACACATGCAGCCAAATCTTTCAACGCTAAGTGCTGAGGGTGTTTTGAGCATACCATCTGCTGAAATAAAAGGGATACAAACTTTAAATAAAATTAGTGACCTTATTAATAAACCTGAATACAAAGTGCTTGGATTTTCGAACGCTAAAATTGCCTATAAGGTAGAAAATGGTCGTGTTTACACCAAAGATTTTGATGTAAAAGTTGGTCCACAAACCATGCAAATGAGTGGTTCAACCGGACTGGATCAAAGCATTGATTATATTGGTAAATTAAATGTACCACGCAAAGATCTAGGTGCTGCAGATGCTGCAATTAGCGAGTCATTAGCGCAGTTAAATGCAGCTGCAGGTTCTTCCATTAAAATGAATGAAAACCTGCCTGTTCAATTAAAAATTGGAGGAACATTTACAGCTCCAGTAATTACCACCAATCTTGCAGATTTGGCAAAAGGGGAGGCTAATTCTGTAAAAGACCAAGCTTTGGATGCCTTAAAAAAGAAACAGCAAGAACTAACAGATAAAGCCAAAGCAGATTTAGAAAAAGCTAAAAATGAAGCAACAGCTAAGTTAAGTGCCGAGGCAGATAGACTTAAAAAAGAAGCGGCTGCCAAAGCGAGTGCAGAAGCCGATAGAATTAAAAAAGAAGCCGAAAACAAAGTAAAGTCTGAAGCTGAAAAATTAAAAAAACAAGCAGCTGAAGAAGCGAAGAAAAAATTAAAGGGAATATTTTAATTCAATTAAAAAATTCATTAAACCCAAAAATAGCCTACAATGCCAATATCTAAAAGCCAAGAGAACGAAGATTTTTTTGCCAATTTACGCCAACGTGAATTTGCCAGATTAGATGAGCAAAAACAAGTTTACTTGGATTATACAGGAGGGAACCTATATCCAGATTCTTTGATTCAACAGCATTTTGAATCACTTCATAAGAATGTATTTGGAAACCCACATTCTACCAATCCATCTTCCTTATTGGCTACTAAATTGGTAGAAAGTGCACGAAAAAAAGTGCTTTCCTATTTTAATGCCGAAGATTATTTCTGCATTTTCACTGCCAATGCAAGTGGCGCTCTGCAGATAGTGGGAGAGAACTATCATTTTAATGAGGATAGTTGTTTTGTATTGAGCTCAGATAACCACAACTCTGTTAATGGCATCAGAGAATATTGTAAAAGTAGAGGTGGACATCATGCTTATGTAACCATCAATTTTGAAGATTTACACATTAACCAAACCGATTTTAAGGAGAAGGTTGATGCGCATCAACACTATACCAATAAATTATTTGCCTTTCCTGCACAATCAAATGTTTCTGGGGTGAAACATGATTTGGGTATGGTAAAACAAATGCAAGATAAAGGTTGGGATGTGTTGTTGGATGCCGCGGCTTATGTACCTAGTTCGCGTTTAGATTTGGGCATAATAAAGCCAAATTTTGTTTGTGTATCTTTTTATAAAATTTTTGGATACCCTACAGGAATTGGTTGCTTATTGGTTAGAAAAGACTCTTTTTCTAAATTGGAAAAGAAATGGTTTGCAGGAGGTACGGTAAGTTTTGTTTCTGTAAATGTAGATGGATATTACCTAGTGAATAACCACGAACGTTTTGAAAATGGCACGATCAATTACTTGGAAATACCAGCGATAGAAAATG
Source organism: Bacteroidota bacterium (assembly GCA_947449515.1). Lineage (GTDB taxonomy): Bacteria > Bacteroidota > Bacteroidia > UKL13-3 > UKL13-3 > B1. Next base: position 2,281 of record CANFSD010000165.1, on the reverse strand, counting down.
GCTTGAATTTTATTGAAAGCATTGGTATTGCCAGAATCAACGAGCGTGTAAAGGAACTTACGCAATACCTCATTGATCAATTAAAAGATTTGAAGCACGACAATGGTGTGCACTTATTGAAAATATTTGGCCCTTCTACTTTAGATAACCGAGGTGGAAATATTATCCTAAATTTTTATGATGCTGCAGATAAAACCTATCCTTTTGAAATGGTACAGGAATTATCTAATAAAGAAAATATTTCGGTGCGATCTGGGTGTTTCTGTAACCCTGGTATAGATGAAATAAATAGCTGCGTTACCAATGAAGAACTGAATAAGTTCTATTCTAGCAGAGACAAAACAGATTACCAAGGTATGTTAGAAGTGTTGGGTAAAATGCGCGGAGCCATTCGAGTTTCGGTAGGTTTAGCTACCAATAAAAACGACCTCGATCATTTTATTGCTTTTGCAAAAAGTTTAAGAAACAAAGGAATTCCTAGTTAGACTAGGAACACCTTTATTTTAAAGTTTCTGCCAACCATTCAAAAAACACCCTTTGCCACAGAATGCTGTTTTGTGGTTTGGTTACCCAATGGTTTTCATCAGGAAAGTATAAAAACTTACTTTGTATACCTTGTAATTGTGCCGCTGTAAATGCCTCCATTCCTTGATTTAGTGGAACACGGTAATCTTTTTCATTATGGATAATTAAGATGGGTGTATCCCAGTTTTTTACAAATTTATGTGGACTGGCATCAAAGTTATTTGGACTTTTTTTCTGATCCCAATAAGGTCCACCGTTATCGTGGTTGGCAAAAAACATTTCTTCTGTGGTTCCATACCAACTTTCCATATTAAACATGCCACAATGCGCTATAAAGGTTTTAAAACGTTTGTTGTGGTTACCAGCTAACCAATACACACTATAACCGCCAAAGCTTGCTCCTACAGCACCTAATTTGTCTTTGTTTACATAAGGTTCTTTTGCCACATCGTCAATGGCACTTAAATAATCTTTCATGCATTGTCCGCCGTAATCATTGGTAATGGCATCGTTCCATTCACTGCCAAAACCAGGCAAGCCTCTGCGGTTTGGAGCTACCACTATATAGCCATTGGCTGCCATTAATTGAAAATTCCAACGGTAACTAAAAAATTGAGAAACCGGACTTTGTGGTCCACCTTGGCAATACAAAAGGGTAGGATATTTTTTAGAAGCATCAAAATCTGGTGGGTAAATAACCCAAACCAACATGTCTTTGTTATCGGTTGTTTTAACCATGCGCTTTTCTACTTTGCCCATTTTGGTTTGATCCAAAATTGTTTTGTTTACATGCGAAAAGGCCGTTTCTGTTCTACTCGACCAATCAATTAAAAACAATTCTGTTGGTAGGCTAATACTCATTTTTGCCGCTAATAGTGTTGGCTTGGCAGCGTTTGGCACATTGCAGATACTCACATAATCATGGTCGCCTTGGGTAAGGGCAACAACCTGGCTCATACTTTTTAATTTCGGGTCGAACAAAAATATTTGCTTGGTGGCTTGGTATACTGCCGTGAAAATTATTCGTGCATTGTCTATCCAAACAAAATTCTCAACGGTATAATCAAAATGATGGGTGAGGGGCGTAATTTTAGGCAATACCATTACGGTAGCAATTTTTCCATCTTTACTTGGCGGATTGCTCGCTTTGGGTTTGTTAAAATCAAACATTACGATGGTGTTTCTATCGCTTTCGTTTCCGGGTTCTTCCATGCTCAGCCAGGCTATTTTAGTGCCGTCTGGAGAGAATTGTGGGTTCTTATCATAACCCTGATTTGCTTCCGATATATTTCTGGTAACTTTTGTGTTTAGGTCGTAAACATAAATATCACTATTGGTTGAAATGGCATCTTCAGTACCATGTAATTTTTTGCAATCGTAAGCCAATTTTGTTCCGTCAGGACTCCAATTAAATTCATCATCGTCGCCTTGTGGTGGCACCGGGCAATCAAACTTTTCATTGAGCATGATATCTGTGGCAACCCCAGTTAATTTACCATTCTCATAGGATTGGATAAACAAATGGCTATAGGCATAATCATGCCACGCATCCCAATGACGGTAATAAAGGCCATCAATAATACGTGCATTTGTTTTGTCTAAATCCGGGTAAATTTCTTTTACTTCTTGGTCGAGTTTTACATCCATTACCAAGGCAATATGTTTCATGCTTGGAGAATATTTGTAACCGTTAATACCACCTTTTACCTCAGTAATTTGCTTGGTATTCTTACCGTTTAAATCACATTCATACAAT
>CANFSD010000164.1 GCA_947449515.1 Bacteroidota bacterium | reverse complement strand
GGTGGTGCTTTGAATATTATCCGCAAACAAGTAGCAGGTTAATTCCTGTTTTACATCAAATAAAAAGGTTGCCAATCTCAAAAAGATTGGCAACCTTTGTTTTATACCACTATGAAAAGTATTTTTTATTTATGCGCTCTACTCTTTTTGTGGAGTGCCTGCCAATGTGATAACAAGGAAATTCAAAATCCTTTTGTACAATTTTACATGCCCGCCTCAGATACCTTGCTGCATCCATTGGATCGAAACAACAAACTAAAAATACATGTTTACTACAAAAGTGGCAATTGGGACCAAGCGCATTTCTTAGACTCAAGCACTACCCTTGTATTAAATTGGTACAGGGTTTCACTCAACTACAAGGGAGATTCCTTTGCCTATTATTTTAGCTTAGACCAAAACATCACACTTTCCCATACCGTTGCAGAGATGGGAAAATATGATTATTGGCTCAAGAGCACGCAAAGTGATTTGCAAATAAAAATGAGTAACATGAAAATTAAGAACACACCTAAAACCGGTAGATGTGGCATAGAACAAAATAACTTTGAACAATGTCTTATCAACGACAGTATTCAAGATTACAGCAAGGCCGTTCGCTTATGGTAATTTAACCTCGCCCCTTGTTACTTTTTCTGCTAAAACCAAGGCTTCGTAGGCATTTACAATACCACCAGAAATACAGATTTCTTTCAATTTTGCTTTGCGCTTGGTTCCAGGAATAATAATTTTTTCTTTACATGGCACAGCACTCATCATTAAAATCTGACGGGTTTGTGCAGCTGTTAAGTTAGGGTAATTTTGACGAACCAAAGCAGCTACACCCGCAACTACTGGCGATGCCATACTGGTTCCATCCAAACTCTTATAAAGGCTTCCTGGCATGGTTGAATTTACATCAACTCCAGGTGCAAATAAATCTACTTTACCTTGACCATAATTGCTAAATGAAGCAACACGGGCTTTTCCTTTACCCCAGCCAGAAGCACCAACTTCAATCCAATTTGGCACTACCTCATTGCCACCTTCCATGGTACGCATTGGGTAAAATGGATTTTCATTTAAATCTTCTGCTTCATTTCCGGCAGCATGTACAAACAATACATCTTTACTTAAGGCATATTTTACAGCATTATCAATTACACCTTTATGAGGAGATAATTTCTTACCAAAACTCATATTAATAACTTTAGCACCATTATCAACTGCATAGATAATAGCATTGGCAATATCCTTATCGCGTTCATCGCCATTAGGTACTACACGAAGGGTCATAATTACCGCTTTATCACAAACACCTTTTACACCAATATCATTGTTACGATTAGCAGCAATAATACCTGCCACATGCGTTCCGTGATCCATGTTTGGCGAGTTAATTTGGTTATTGCCATAATATTTTTCAGTGAGGTCTTCGTAATTATCGCCCACCAAATTTCTTGGATCAAAGTTTTTGTTTAAGTTGTAATTAACCATGGTTCCCAATTGCTCTTCTGCTTCTTTTAAGCTTGCCATAATTGGAGAGTTTTTCATACCACCTGTTTGCATAATGTATTTCAAAATCATTTTCACATTTTGCTCTTCTTTGCTGGTAGTTGGGATGGCTTCAATTTGAGCCAATGTAGGATTCTTGGTTCCAGTTAATGAAACCATAGAATTAATCTTACCCATTATTTGCTTGAACTGCTCGTATTGGCCATTGTTTTCTTTGAAATTCTTTTCATACATCTCAGTGGCCTTTTCGTACATAGCTTTTTCAGCATCTGATTTAAAGGTAGGTATTTCACCTGGGGCCAATCCTTGCTTGATATAACCAGCTAAGATGCGCGTGTACTCGTAAGTATCAACATTTACATTGCCATCTTTACCGCCAATAAAATTCCAACCATTGATATCATCAATATATCCGTTTTTATCATCATCAATGCCATTTGCTGGAATTTCATTAGGGTTAACCCAAAGAATAGATTTTAAATCTTCATGATCGATATCGGTACCTGCGTCAATAACAGCTACAATAATTTTGGTAGGATTTTTACCAATAGGCAATTCCTTGTAAGCTTTTTCGGCACTTACACCCCACATTTTATCGGCTTTCTTATCTAAGTTGAACCAATTTTCTGGGGCTTGTTTTTGGGCAAATGCCTGTAACGACAAGCAAACACCAAGGACCAATAGTCTAAATAATCTCATTTTTTAGGATTGTTTTGTTAGGGCAATTATATTTGATGTTTTCCGAAAAACATATATTTTTTTTAATGACCCAAAATAAAGCGTCGAACCCCGACAAAGAAGCCGATAAAGCCTTTCATAAATGGTATTATATAATTGTAGGCTTTGTGTTTATTCTTTTCTTGTTTTTTAACTACCTAACAGAAACCTTGAAATGAGTATTTTAGATTGGATCGTTCTATTGGCTTCCCTTTTGGGCATTGCGGGTTATGGTATGTATAAAAGTAGGGGCTCAAAAACCATGGAATCATACCTCCGTGGCGACCATAGCATACCATGGTATATGGTGGGTTTATCTATTATGGCTACGCAGGCCAGTGCCATTACCTTCTTATCTGCCCCAGGGCAGGCTTATACAGATGGGATGCGCTTTGTACAATATTATTTAGGCTTACCTATAGCCATGGTAGTCATTTGTATTTTCTTCTTACCAATTTACCATCGCCTTAATATTTATACCGCCTACGAATATTTAGAAAATAGGTTCGACCAAAAGACCAGGGCTTTAACCAGCTTGTTATTTCTAACACAAAGAGGTTTGGCATCTGGTTTAACCTTATATGCACCCAGCTTAATTTTATCGGCTATTTTGGGATGGAATATTTATTATACCAACCTCTTTATTGGTGGATTTGTAATTATTTACACAGTAGCCGGAGGCAGCAAGGCGGTTAGCTATACCCATCTTCACCAAATGAGCATAATTTTTATAGGAATGTTTCTTGCAGGATTTATGATTGTACATTTGTTACCCCAAGATATTGGTTTTACAGATGCTGTTAAAATTGGCGGGAAATTGGGCAAAATGAACCTCATAGATTTGAAGTTCGACTTCAATAATAAATACAATATTTGGAGTGGCATTATTGGAGGATTCTTTTTAGCCTTGGCTTATTTTGGCACTGATCAATCTCAGGTTTCACGCCACCTTTCAGCAAAAGACTTGAAGCAAAGTCGTTTAGGTTTATTAATGAACGGCTTTATGAAAGTGCCCATGCAATTTTTCATTTTCCTAATTGGTGTTTTACTTTTTGTGTTTTACCAATTTAAGCCAGCACCTGTATTCTTTAACAATACCGAAACCGCAAAACTAGAAAACAGTATTTACAAAACAGAATGGAATGTTATTGAGGCACAGCATGCCAAATTCAACGACATAAAAAGAGAACAAACACTTTTGTTGAACCAAGGCCTAAAAGAAGGCAATGAAACAACAATTGCCTTAAGTACCGCGGCAATTAAAAAGAACGAAAAAGAGCAATTTTTAAATAGAGAAAAGGCCATTGGTCTTATGCAGAAAAACGATCCAAAAGCAGAAACCAATGATACCAATTATATTTTTCTGCGTTTTGTAATGGACTATCTTCCTCATGGATTAATTGGCTTATTAATTGCAGTAATTTTTGCTGCATCTATGCAAAGTAAATCGGCAGAATTAAACGCATTGGCCTCCAGCAGTATTGTAGATATTTACAAAAGAAGTTTTGTAAAAAAAGCCAGTGAAACACACTATTTACGCGCCTCTAAATGGGCAACCGCTTTATGGGGCGTATATGCAATTGGGGTAGCCATGTTTGCCAGTAAATTAGGCAGTTTAATAGAAGCTGTGAACGTTTTAGGCTCTTTGTTTTACGGAACCATTTTAGGCATTTTCCTCGTTGGTTTTATGTTCAAACGCGTTACCGGCTCTAGCAGTTTTTATGCCGCATTGATTTCAGAATCCATTGTTTTGTATATGTATTTCTACACCCAAGTAGGCTTCCTGTGGTTCAATGTATTTGGAAGCCTAATGGTAATAGGATTTAGCTTTGCCATTCAAATGGGCAAAATGCTTGGCAAAAAACAATAAAAATGTAGTTGCTAATTTTATTTAATGCGCAAAAAATTGCCCTCCATTTGAGGCACAATATTGCAGGTATCTATTTGCAAACAATACTTCACATCATCTGTTTGC
>CANFSD010000163.1 GCA_947449515.1 Bacteroidota bacterium | reverse complement strand
GAGTCATAAGCGGTGGAAGCACAAACGCAAGTTGGTGTAAATTTCTTTTTTTCGGTTCGAACCAAATTTTAAAATTCCAAAGATGAAAAGATTTTCTGTTTTTGTAAATTTCATATTGATTTTTATTGTGTTGCTAGTAGGCTGCAAACCTAAAATTCAAGGTGATGTTATCCTGGTTGATACCCATATACAATTATGTGATTCTGCCTACACTACTGCAGATGCCATGGTAATAGGATCGGGAAAAATATTGGCAATTGGTTCGGCAAAAGAATTGCTTTCCCAATACCAAGTTGATTCGCAGTTGAGCTTTAAGGACAAATTTATTTATCCTGGAATTATTGATGCCCATTGCCATTTTTATGGTCTAGGTAGGTTCTTGCAAATGTTAGATTTGTCTCAAACAAAATCATTTGAAGAAGCTGTTGATGCCTGTTTGCATTATTACTCCAAACAAACACATAATTACTTATTAGGCAGGGGCTGGGATCAAAATAAATGGCCAAATCAAGCCTATCCAAGTAATGAAGCTTTAAACAATGCGTTCCCAGATATACCAGTTTTGCTTAAACGTGTTGATGGGCATGCCGCTATTGCAAACGATTATGCCTTGCGCTTGGCAGGATTAAATATTCATTCAAAAATTGATGGTGGTGAATTGTTACTTAATAAAGGTAAATTAAGTGGTGTTTTAATAGACAATGCTGTTGATTTGGTAGAGCGTGTAATGCCTAAACCAAACAAGCAGGAAAATATCAAAGCATTATTAGATGCGCAAGCTATGTGCTTTCAATATGGAATCACTTCGGTAACAGATGCTGGATTAGAAACCTCCATTATTAATTTAATTGATTCGTTGCAGCAAGCCGGTTTATTGCAAATTCGCATCAATGCAATGGTTAGCTTAACCAAAGAAAACTTGGCTTATTGGCTAAAGCGCGGTCCATTAAAAACAGCACGTTTACAAGTAAATAGTTTTAAGATGTATGGTGATGGAGCTCTTGGTTCAAGAGGTGCCTGTTTACTAAAACCCTATTCTGATCAGGCAAATCACAGTGGATTTTTGCTTACTCCTGCAGCAGAAATGGAGCAGTATATTGAACAAATTGCCCGTTCGCCCTTTCAATTATGTACCCATGCCATTGGCGATTCCACCAATCGTTTGTTGCTTAAATTATATGGCCGGTATGTTGGTCAATTGCCAAACAAACGCTGGCGCATAGAACATGCTCAAGTAGTAAATGCGGAGGATATCAATCTTTTTGGCAAATACAGTATTGTGCCTTCGGTTCAAACTACACATGCTACCAGTGATATGAATTGGGCTATTAAACGATTAGGTCCGCAGCGCATTCATGATGCATATGCTTATCAATCTTTGTTGAAGGAATTAAATTGGTTGCCTTTAGGAACAGATTTTCCTGTAGAGCCAGTATCTCCGTTTTTTACCTTCTATGCTGCCGTTGCCAGAAGAGATGCTGCAGGTTTACCCAAAAATGGATTTCAAATAGAAGAAGCCTTGAGCCGGAAACAAGCGCTTAGTGGCATTACCACCTGGCCAGCAAGGGCTGCTTTTCAAGAAAATGAAATGGGCTCTCTTTTACCAGGTACTTTTGCCGATTTTATGGTTTTGGATGTAAACCTTTTGGAAACCAATTTAAACCAAATTAGAACCACTTCTGCCGTTCAAACTTTTGTGAATGGCCTCCCAGTAAATAAATAATATAACTGAAAATCAATTATATACGCGTATAATATAAATAATGTTTGGGCAATTAATGTATATACATATAAATTTGCTCTTGTAATGAAATTAGAAGAGGCAATCAAACAAACTAAATTTAACAATATGCACCACAAGGTGCTGTTAAATTTAATGTATACAGCTGGCCTTGTTCATGCAGAGCAAACGCGTTTCTTTAAAACCTTTGATCTTTCACCACAACAATACAATGTGTTGAGAATTTTAAGAGGGCAGCATCCAAATCCTGCCAGTGTGGGTCTGGTGCAAGAGCGCATGCTAGATCAAATGAGCAATGCTTCTCGCCTGGTTGAAAAGTTGAAACAAAAGAAATTACTTACGCGTAGAGAATGCAAAGAAGATAGGAGGCAGGTTGATATTGCAATTACCGAAGAAGGTCTTTTATTACTGAAAGAAATTGATAAAGTGTTTACTGATTTTGAATACCGCTTGGCTAAATTATCTGAAAGCGATGCAGAAACTTTAAATGGATTGTTAGATCAAATTTCGAACTCAATTTAAAAATTATGAAAAAATATATTTACATGTTAGCCGTTGCAGGTCTAGGTTTATCTGCAATTGCAAATCCACCAGCTAAAAAAGCTGATGCACCTTACACCCTTGATGCTGCCGCTTCAACTTTTAATTGGAAAGCTACCAAAGTTACTGGTGAGCATTCTGGTATTGCAAAATTTGCAAGTGGTATTGTTACTACAACAGGAACTACCTTGAAAGGTGGCGAAATTGTAATTGATATGTCTACCATTGATGCAACAGATTTAACTGGCGAATACCATGATAAATTGGTTGGTCACTTGAAAAGTGAAGATTTCTTCTCAACTGCTAAATTTGCAACTGCCACTATCAAAATTAAATCTGTAACACCTATCAAAGGTGCAGCAGCAGGCAGCAACAATTACACAGTAGTTGCTGATTTAACTATTAAAGGTATTACCAACGAAATTACATTTCCTGCAATGGTAGTTATTACTGCTAAGCAAGTAATTTTTAGAGCAGACTTAAATGTTAACCGTACCAAATATGATATCAAATACGGTTCAGCTAGTTTCATTGAAGGTATTGGCGATAAAGCAATCTCTGATGAATTTAACGTAAAAGTTAGAGTAGTTGCAAACAGATAATCAATAAAGGTTTTGTTTGAAAGGGTCTGGTGCTTGCACCAGACCCTTTTTTTATGGCCTTTTTCGCAATTCAGTGGCAAAATAAGCGCACTTGGTATCAATGCGCATCATTGAAGAGCCACTTGCTTTTAAGGTGTTTTCAGTTGTGCTTGGGTATATCATTTTTGTATTGCCAAAAACATCTGTGATATAGATTGGCATGACAAAATCTGTTGCCACATTTTCCCATTTATAATACAATACTTGGTCGCGGGTATTTGCTTTTACTTCTAAATAATAAACCAATTTAGGCACTTGTCTGCTACTCAAATATTGTTTAAAAAACCAGTGGTAATCCTGCCCTGTTTTTTGGTTTACCATTTGAATAAAATCTTCCGTACAAACAGTTTGGTATTTATAGGTTTGGTAAAATGATTTGAGAATATCAAAAAACACCAAATCTTTATGGATGGCCGTTCTTAAACTGTGCATCATCAATGCACCTTTCATGTATGGATCACTGTCTTTATAATTCCAAAAGTTAACATCTTTTGGTCCTTGCATGTTTTGTTTATTCTTAATTAACATGCCATAGAAATTCAAGTAATTTAAATAGGTATCATGGCCCATGCTTTCCTCCAAAAACAAAGCCTCACTATAAGTTGCCATCCCTTCATGAATCCATATATCTGCATAGTCTTTGACTGAAATGGCATTGCCCCACCATTCATGTGCACTTTCATGCAAAATAATATAATCTATACCGTAGGCATTGTTTTTGTAAGCATTTCCATAGGCAATGGCTGTTTGGTGTTCCATGCCTTCGTAAGGGCTTTCTACTAATTTAAATTCATCGCGCCAAAAGGGGTATTCGCCAAAAGTATTTTCATACACTTGAATAATTTTTCTGGTTTGCTGAAAATGTTCCCTGGCTTTTTCAAGATTATAATCCAATACATAATAGTGTAAACGCTTATTGTCTATTTTGGCATAACCAGAACTGAAATGTTCAAAATGGCCTATATAAAAAGTGGCGTTATAGGTATTAATTGGATAAGTAACTTTGTAGGTAAACGATTTTTTATCTGCAGTTGAATCTTCTTTCACTAATTTACCATTGCTCACACATGTGAGTGCTTTGGGTACCATAAAAGTCATTTGCATGCTATCGGGTTCGGCACTTAAATGGTCTTTTAATGGCCACCAAATATTGGCACCAACTTTCTCGCAGGCCACGCCTATCCAAGGTCTTCCTTTTTTGTCTTTTTTCCAAACAAAACCACCTTCCCAAGGCGGACGTTTTGCAACAATTGGTTTTCCACCGTATTTTATTTCTAAAATAATTTGTTTGCCACTGTCTATTTGCGATTTAAAAT
>CANFSD010000162.1 GCA_947449515.1 Bacteroidota bacterium | reverse complement strand
TTTTGCCTCTGTAGCAATACTGGCATGATCTGTTCCTGGAACCCAACAAGCATTCTTGCCTTCCATGCGGGCCTTGCGCACCAAAACATCCTGAATGGTATTATTCAGCATATGCCCCATATGTAAAACTCCCGTTACGTTAGGTGGAGGAATTACAACGGTAAATGGTTCCTTGCTAGAATCTGGTTCTGCATGAAATAACTTTTGGTCGATCCAATACTTATTCCATTTGTCTTCAAATGCCTGTGGCGTATATGTTTTAGCTAATTCGGTCATGTTTATTGCTGTTGGCTTTTGGCCCCTGGTTTTTGGCCATTGGCTTTGTTTTTAGCTTATTTAATTTAAATTAATTTCAAGAAGGCAAATTAATACTTTTTCGCTTTTTGTTGAGTTCTTTGGCAAGCTTGCTAAATTTCCAATCATCCCTTTTAGAAGGTTTGTTGCGTTCTTTGGCAAACTTGCGAAGTTTCCAATCATCCCTTTTAGAAGGTTTGTTGCGTTCTTTGGCAAGGCATGCGAAATTTTTGAAAGGCGCGGTGTACTCGTGTACACAAGCATTTCAAAAATAAGCATAACGCCGCCAAAGGACGCAACAAACCTTCTAAAACAAAAACCCCGACCCAAATGAATGAGCCGGGGTCAATGCTTAAGTTATTGAAGTTTACCCTCTTCTTTCTTTTACTTTGGCATTCTTTCCTTTGGCTGCACGCAAATAGAACAAACGAGCTCTACGCACTTTACCACGAGAAACGACTTCGATTTTATCGATGTTTAAGCTGTACAAAGGAAAAATCCTTTCTACACCCACGCCATTAGAAATCTTACGTACTGTAAGGGTTGCGCTTAATCCAGCATTTCTACGTTGGATTACAATACCTTGGTACTGCTGAATACGCTCTTTTGAACCCTCACGGATTTTATAATGAATATTTACGGTATCACCTGCTTTAAATTCAGGAATTGATCTGCCTTGCGTAAATTCTTGCTCTACAAATTTTATTGCGTCCATGTTGCTATACTTTTCTAAAAATCGGACTGCGAAAATAGGCTTTTTCAATTAATAACAAAAGCTAAGCGCATTTTTTTTCATTTTTTCCTGCAAAACCTTTGTTAGAAGCGAGAAACAAGAGGCGAGAAACGAGTTAATTACCTATGAATTAGGTGAAAAAGTTCAACAAAATACACTACCAAAAGTAAACCGCCACCAGCAACAAGGAAAACCATCAACAAATACTACTCCCCTCCTAATTCGGGTCTTCTTTCCTTGGTTCGAACCAAACTCTGCTCATGGCGCCATTCGTCGATTTTAGCCTGATGGCCCGACAATAACACATCTGGCACCTTCCAACCTTTGTATTCTGCTGGCCTGGTGTATACGGGCGGACTAATTAAATCGTCTTGAAAAGAGTCACTCAAGGCGGAAGTTTCATCGTTTAATGTACCTGGAATTAAGCGCACAATGGCATCCACCATGGCCGCGGCTGCAAGCTCCCCTCCTGTTAAAACAAAATCGCCTAAACTGAGCTCCCTGGTTACCAAGTTCTCTCGCACACGCTCATCTACCCCTTTGTAATGTCCACACAAAAAGGCAATATTTTTCTTTCCAGATAATTGATTGGCTATTTTTTGGGTGAATGGCTCTCCATCCGGACTCATATATATGATTTCGTCGTATGTCCTTTTTTCTTTTAATTGCTCCAAACAAAGGTCTATGGGTTCAATACTCATTACCATTCCGGCCCCACCACCAAAAGGATAATCGTCAACATTCTTATGTTTTGACAAACTATAATCCCTAATATTATGCAAATCAATATTTACCAAACCACGTTCAACGGCCCTTTTCAGGATTGATTCGGTAAAAGGTCCCTCAAAAATTTGGGGAAACAAAGTTAAAATGTCAATTTGCATAGGAATGCAAAATAAGTTGATTTTAAAGGAATCTAAACCTCAGGCATGAAAAAAATAATTCTATTCAGTGTTTTTATGCTCTTGGGCCATTTAAATTTTGCCCAAGGCAATTCATTTCCAAACCTTCAAATGCCACAAGCACCCAAAGGCAAAGCAGTATTTTATAATTCTTTGGGTATGGGTATCCTTCCTTCAGATTATTTAATGTTGGGCGGCAACCATATCAGTTACAGAAAAATTGGCTTTGGCGTAAGTTGGCGTTTGGGGATTCAAAATTTGCTTATAAACCAACAAGGTTTTAGCATGCTTGATTATGACACGGCTCGAACCAATGGCTGGCTTACTGGCAAAAGTAAAAAAACGTATTCCTTTGGGGCTAATTTTAATGTAGTAATTCCTATTACCAAAAAAACCCCTTTTTATATTGGTGCGGGCGTGGTGCGTCAAAGACAATTTAACGAAGCACTAACACCCTACAGCACAAATGGAACTGAGTGGATACGAAACACCACCGAAACTAAATTTAAATTCAATTTCAGTGGTGGCGTATTTATACCTATTGTTAATAGGTTGGTATTAAATGTTGCTTACGATTACCTCCCACAAACCCTCTTTATTGGGTTTGCTATTTCTAGTCCTTATAATTACGAGGACATAGACATGTGGTAATTACTTGGTCTTTTCTGCCAATACCGCTTTTGCATTGGCATTGGTTGGATCTAGCTCGATAACCTTTTTATAATAGAGTTTTGACTCTGTCTTTTTATCTTTATTAAGGTAATAAAAACCTAAGTAACCATAGGCAACAATTAGGTTTGCCTTATTTTTAAGTTTCAAGCTCGATTCATATTTAGCAGTATCTGAGGTTAACAGCTGAATATATTTCTCATAATTGTTTTTAGCTAAATCAGTTTTAATGGTTGGATCCAAGGCAGAATTTGCATTACCTCTATAAAAATAAGCATCTGGATAATCTGCTTTAATTTCACTAACCTTCATAAAAGCAGAATCTGCTTTGGCATATTGCTTGCCAAAATACAATGATTTACCATACAAGAAATAATCTGCTGCAGTTACCTTTTTGGCCTTACTGATATAAGATTCAAATGTCATGGCTGCACTATCAAACTGCTTCATTTTATTGTAAACCTTAGCCAAATCAATATACATATCTACGTTATATGGATTCAAAGCCATGGCCTTTTTCAAAGTAATAATTGCCAATGAATCTTTGCCTCCAATTTTTGCTTGAAGTCTACCTAAATACTCATAATCAGTTGCTGTAATTTTTGCAGGCTCTTGTTTTTGGAAATAATATTCCAATGAAGCCAATGCACTTTTATTTAACTCTGCATCTGGCTTAACTTCTAGAACTTCACACGCAGAAAAAGCCCTGAATCTATAGAGTAACAAAGTTTTCTTGTCTGATTTCTGAATTTCATCAATACGAGCCAATGCTTCATCATACGCTTTACTTAAAAACAAAATGCGCGCAAACCTAATTTGATTGGCCAAACTTGGTTCTGAATAAGACAAGTATTTTGAATAGGCTTCCTTAGCTTGAGAAAACTTACGCTGGGCATAATATAATTCTGATTGGTATTTCCAAGCTGGTGCATAGGCAGGGTCTTTTTCAAAAGCCCTGTTCAAGTCAATCTGTGCTTGTTCGTAATTTTTAACCCTAATCCAAATTACTGAAACGCGGGTATAGGCTTTTGGATTTTTTGAATCTAAGGCAATGGCTCTTTCATAAAAGGTTGCGGCATCACCACCAATATTTTTTTCTAAATAAACATCACCGGCAGCTATTAGCAAATCATAGTTTTTTCTATCTTGTTCGTAGCCCATTTTCACTAGTTCATCGGCCTCATCAAGCATTTTCACATTTTCATTGTTCACCATATTAGAAGCAACCACACTAATTGCCCTAATATCGGTAATTATACCCGCTCTGGTTTTGCTAAACGACAATGCCTTGTCAAAGTGAACTTTTGCTTTTTCTTTGCTTCCGTTAATTAATTCTAATTCGCCCAAACCAGCATAATTGCTTGGATTTGCAGGAGCAATTCTGATACCTTCCTTGTAACAAATGGCGGCAGAATCTAAATTCAATAAATTGATATAAGTCTGACCCAAATAATACCAATAATCGCCATTGGCAGGTTCTTTGCTCACCAAAGTTTTAAATACACCACGGGCTGCTTCGTATTTTTCAAAATCAATATTTCTCAGGCCTTGTTCAAGGCTTTGAGCTTGCCCAGCAAACGCTATAAGCAATGCAAACAAACTATTTATTATGTGCTTTTTCATGTCTTCTAATTTAAATTTATGGTTCTAATTGAGGAGCGGAATGGAACC
>CANFSD010000161.1 GCA_947449515.1 Bacteroidota bacterium | reverse complement strand
AGATTAGAGAGCGCAGTGTATTGATGAAAAAGGTTCGTATTTGTTGTATACAATATGAACTAAGAAAAATTAGGGGCTTTAGAGAATTTGCACAGCAATGCGAATATTTTACCGATGTGGCCTCCAATTATAAATCGGATTTTGTGCTATTCCCAGAATTATTTACCACCCAATTACTTTCTCTTCACGAATACAAAAGTATGAGTCCAGAGGACAGTATCAGGAAATTAGACGAGTATACTGAAGATTATATTGAGCTATTCTCTAGGCTTTCTATGGAATACAATATCAATATTATTGCTGGAACCCATTTGCAAGTAGAGGGTGAAAATCTTTATAATATTTCCTACATCTTTAAGCGTGATGGAACCTTTGAGAAACAATACAAAATTCACATCACCAGCAACGAAGGTAAATGGTGGGGTGTTAAACCAGGTAATGAAATTAAGGTGTTCAATACAGATTGTGGCAAAGTTGCCATCAATGTTTGTTATGATGTTGAATTCCCTGAAATGGCACGAATTGCTTGTCAAAAAGGTGCTAAAATATTATTTGTACCCTTTAGTACAGATGAGAAACACGGACATTTACGCGTGAAAATTTGTGCGCAAGCCCGTGCTGTAGAAAACCAAATTTTTGTGGCCACCGCTGGAACCATTGGTAATATTCCTTCGGTAGACAATATGGATATTAACTACGCACAATCTGGTATTTATACACCCAGTGATTTTGCCTTTCCTCCAGATGCCATTGCAGGGGAGTGCAGCACCAATATTGAAACTGTGGTAATTGCAGATTTGGACTTAGCAGCATTAGAACGTGCAAGAAATACAGGCACCGTGCTCAACTGGAAAGACCGCAGAAATGATATGTACGAGGTTTTAGAAAAGTAAAAAACTAGTTGGTAGCAAACTTCATACGAAGTTTAATTTTAGTTAACCTACGTTTGGTATCCAATGAAAAGTCATTGTCCATCATCCATTGGTAATAGCCAGGTTCTTGTTTAAACACTTGCTCAACCAATTTACCGCGGTGTTTTCCAAAGTTGAAAATTTCTTTGCCTTCAGGGTTATAAATCATTCTTCCGGCAAGGTCTACCAAGTTATGCTGACCCGATATTTTACCCAATTCTTCTATGGTATTTTTTAATTGCGGGTAACGTGTAATTTGCGCTTGAATAATTTCCCAAGTAGCTTGCGTATCTGCCACGGCACTATGCGCATTCTCTAATGTTTGGTCGCAATAAAAACGGTAAGCTGCGCTCAAATTGCGCGGCTCCATCATGTGAAAAATTCTTTGGGCATCAATAAACCTTCTGTTTTCTACATCAAAATCTACGCCCGCTCGTAAGAATTCTTCTACCAATAAAGGGAAGTCAAACTTATTAGAGTTGAAGCCTGCAAAATCACAACCTTGCATAAAATTTGCCAATTCATGAGCCAATTCTGCGAAGCTGGGCTTATCTGCCACATCTGCATCCGAAATTCCGTGAATGGCTGTAACCTCAGCAGGAATAGGCATTCCAGGATTAATACGTTCTGTGCGTGTTTCCTCTCTGCCATCAGGAAATACTTTTATGCAGGCAATTTCTACGATACGATCATTAGAAATACTGATACCCGTTGTTTCCAAATCGAAAACAATAAGGGGTTTATTAAGTTGTAAGTTGAGCATTGTTTTTATTCTTCTGCGCCAAATTCATTGGCAGCGCTATCTTCACCGTCTTCACCTGCATCAAACAGGCCAAAACCGTCTCCATCATCATCCGAAATATCACCAGGAATATCATCTGAATGGTTCAAATAATTCTTAGTGATTTCATCAAATTCATTGTCGTCAACCATTCCAAACTTTTGCACTTTATCGTATTGCTTAGGTGCCATTCCAACACTTTTCACACAAACAGGATACGTAAGTTTAGGGTTTTCATCCTTTAAAATGCTGGTTAATTCTATATTCATCGTCCAACATTCTATAAAATCATAGACATATAATATTTTTTGATGCGGGTCTACCACAAACTGGCTCAATTTACTTTTGGCCATAATTGGAATTGGGTTATCCGAATTTTCCGACATGTCTTCCAAGGTAATCTCCTGGCCTTTTTTCCAACTGTCGTTACTCATATAGAAAGACGCCAATTGCTTATCATCAAACTTTATGCTTTCCAAAATTGCTTTGTGAAAGTCTAAAAATGTTTGTGTAGGTTTAATTTCAATAACACGGTAGGTGTCTTCAAAATCTTCAAATGATACTTTAAATTTAAATACTGGCATACGCTTTTACTTACTGCGAATATTGAAAAAAATTAACGGATAATCAAACATTAAACGTGAAAAATAAACTTGGCGTATGCCTGCTTATTTAATTTTGGCATTTGCTAAAATGCGCTCCCCTATTTCAATCATTTTGGCAAAGGCTGCATCATAGGCATTGGCTACCAATCCATCTAAAATTGCCTCGCGCAATTCCTCTTTAATGAGGCCAACTTCTCTGCAAGGTTTTAGTTGAAAGTGGTTCATAATATCTTCCCCACTAACAGGAGGCTGCCAATTGCGCAAGGCATCGCGCTCTTCTACCTCCTTTACCATTTCCTGCACCTTATTCAAATTGCTTCTAAACAAGCGGATTTTTTCTTGGTGCTTGCTGGTCATATCTGCTCTGCAAAGGGTAAAAAGATCTTCTAAGTCTTCCCCTGCATCTACAATAATTCTCCTAATAGCGGCATCGGTAACCCCCTCCTCTGCCAATACTTTTGGCCTATGATGGAGTGAAACCAATTTCTCTACATATTTCATTTTCTCGTTGAGGGGCAATTTCAAACGCCTAAATATTTTTGAAACCATTTTGCCTCCCCTATCTTCATGACCATGAAATGTCCATGCAGCATCGGCTTCTACAAATCTTTTGGTAATTGGTTTACCAATATCATGCAGCAATGTTGCCCAACGTAACCAAAGGTTATCGGTTTCTAAACAAACATTGTCTAATACTTGCAAAGTATGGTAAAAATTGTCTTTGTGGGCTTTTCCTTTTTTTACTTCTACCCCATACATGGCCTGCAATTCTGGAAATATAATGGCCAACAAACCACTTTCAAACAAGGCATTCAAACCAATACTAGGTTTGGCACTCATCATAATTTTGTTTAACTCTTCACTGATTCTCTCCATTGAAACAATTTCAATGCGATTGGCATGTTTCTTAATGGCCTCAAAGGTGTGGTAGTGAATATCAAATTTCAATTGGCTTGAAAACCTAATGGCACGCATCATGCGCAATGGATCATCGTCAAAAGTAATTTCGGGTTCAAGCGGTGTACGTAATAATTTTCTTTCTATATCGGCAACACCTTCAAAGGGGTCAACCAACTCAAACAAATTGCTTTCATTTAAACTAATTGCCAAGGCATTAATTGTAAAATCTCTTCGCAATTGATCATCTCTAATGGTGCCAGGAACTACAGCGGGTTTGCGGCTTTCACGACTATAACTTTCTCTTCTTGCGCCTACAAATTCTATTTCCCATTCTTTGGTTCGAACCATTGCCGTACCAAAATTTTTAAATACGGCAAAATCAGATTTTTCAGGAACTTGTTCGGCAAAGGCTTGGGCAAATTCAATCCCATCGCCCACCACTACAATGTCTATATCTTTTGAATTGCGTTTTAAAAATAAGTCGCGCACAAAACCACCAATTACGTAGGCCTCCACATTCATGCGTTTTGCCAACTCATGCAATTGGGTAAATACAGGATCGTTTAATTCAATTTTCTCTCTTCCCATTTTCTCTTTCCCTATTGTTTTTGCGCCAGTAATTCTTTGTAATAATGCATTAATTTTTCGCTTAAAACAGCTGGGTCAAATTGCTTTAAATGTGCAGGAGTTTGGGCATGTAAGGTAGCTGCTTTTTGCGGATGCAAAATTAAATCCTGCAGGCTATTCCCTATTTGTGCCACATTCATTGGATCAAGCAAAATGGCCGCATTACCAGCCACTTCAGGAATAGATGAAACATTTGAAGCAATAACAGCTGTGCCTGAATGTAAAGCTTCTAAAACTGGAATTCCAAATCCTTCATAGGTACTTAAATAGGCAAAAACTTTTGCCAACTGGTACATGCCAGGCAGGTCTTCAAAAGGTAAATTAAAAATAAATTTAACCCTGCTTTCTAAATGATTGGCCTTCACATAGGCTTGTAATTCTGCATAGGCATCTGCTTTCTTACCAACTATTACCAAATCATTATTGGGAAAATATCCCTCCTTAAATGCCTTCACTAAACTAATATGGTT
>CANFSD010000160.1 GCA_947449515.1 Bacteroidota bacterium | reverse complement strand
TGTTTTGGGCGAATACACAGCAATTTTGGGCACTTTGAGCAGGCGTACCATTTCCATATTCACATCCGGACGCGCAATTTCTGTTAGAATTTCTGTTACTTGTCCTTCACTGATAATATCATAACTCACACCTCTTATCTTACATTCTTTTTCAATTGGTTCGGCATAATTGATCATAAAGCTGCCACCACGGTAATTCAATAACCAATTCACTTCTAAGTCTTTTTTGAGCACCCAAAAAGAAATACCATAGGCTTTCAAATGGTTTTTTTGTTCCTCATCCATTGGTATGAGCAGCCGAGTACCACAGGCATCTGAGACCTTTAGCAAAAGAAAAAAAACGAAAATTATTTTTTGAAAATTCTTAAGTAATTTCATTTATGGTGAATAATACTTTGGGTTAATATTTTATAAATTGCCAATACCTCTGGATCTTGTTCTAATAACTTTTGATGTTCCTCAATTGTTTTTAAATCCTTGCGGGCAGCTGGTCCGGTCTGAACCAAGGCTGGATCGAACGCTTTTATTTTGGTAACAGTTTCTTGGATGAGTGGCAAAAGTAAATTGAAGTCTAAATTATTTTTATGGAGAAAATCTTTTGCCACTGCATATAAATGGTTGGTAAAATTATTCACCAAAACAGCCGCCAAATGTAACTTCTTGCGCTGATCGCCATCTAAGATATGCGGTGTACAGTTGATCATCAATGCCAATTGTTGCAACAATTCTTCATCAGTTTTCAAAGCAGCCTCTATGGCAATGGGAACATGATGAAGGCTTTCATAAGAATTTGTACTAAGTGTTTGGATCGGCCAAAATACTGCTTTTCTTTGGTGCGCAGCAATTTGGTTTAGAGACATATACCCAGAACAATGTACAAGCAAAGCATCTGTTTTAATTTGTGCAGCAACAGCTTCTATTTCACTATCTGGAACTGCTAGGAAATAAATGTGGCAGTTAGTTGGTATTGAATCCATGTTTTCAAAACATGGAATACCAAATTTTTTGGAGAAGTTTTTAGCGTTTGAAGAACTTTTAGAATACACCCCACAAACCTTTACATAACTATTGGCAAATGCATTTGCTAGGTTTTGTGCTAGGCGCCCACTTCCAATAAAAAATGCCGTAATCTCGCTGTTCATCTTCCTCAAACATAAATAAAATATGGCTAATGCGCTTAATCTTTTAAATGTTTGTAAATTTTGACTTCAAAATAAGGTCTAAATCTATTTTTTTTATATTTTAGCGCAAAGGAATTATACCAATTATGAGAAAATTATTACTAAGCGTGTTTTCATTAAGTTTGATTTGTTTCACCGCAAGTGCTCAAACGGCAGATCATAAATTAGCCATCGGATTAAAAGCCGGATTTTCTGAATACAGTGGAGATTTAGGGAATGGTTTCTTAAAATTTGATATGCATTCGCATAGAATTTACGATGCCAATGGTGCAGGAACTACTGATTCTCGTCAAGGTTTTATGGGTATTAACTTGTCTTATTATTTAAACAATCAGTTTGATGTGAGTGCTTCTGGAATTACTGGCAATGAGACCTATTTCAGGGATATCAATAATTACTACAATGCCAACTTCAATTATTTTGATGCAACAGTGCGTTGGAAAATTGCAGGCAAAGAAAATGCTAGATTTACACCTTATATTTTAACAGGTATTGGCACAAAATATACTGCCTATGCTGATAATAACGATTACAAAGCAAAAGGAGTAAGAGATCTTGTAATTCCTTTTGGAGTGGGTTTAAATATCAAATGTGAAAAACGTTTTTATGTAAATATTCAATCCAACTATGGTTGGACCAATGGCGATAAGGTAGAAGGTAAATTTGCTGATACCCGTTTTTCATTCGACCAATTTTGGCACCATTCCATTGGTTTCAATATCTTGTTAGATACTTATTAATTCGCTGAGGTTTCCTTTTTTTTACGGACATTTAAGGGTTATTTACCTTTATACTATTCCTGATTATGCAAAGCAAAGCTGTAAGTGTTGAAGACTATTTAAAAGAAATTCCTGCGGAGCGTCAAGCAGCCATGTTAAAATTAATGGAAATTTGCCGCAAGGAATTAAAAGGCTTTGAAGAGGTAATTTCTTATGGCATGTTAGGTTATGTAGTGCCTAAATCTATTTATCCAGCAGGTTACCATTGTACCCCTGAATTGCCCTTACCCTTTGTTAATATAGCCTCACAGAAGAATTTTATAGCATTGTACCACATGGGTGTTTATGGCAGCACCAAATTATTGGATTGGTTTGTGGCAGAATATCCCAAACATGCTAAAGGTAAATTAGACATGGGAAAATCTTGTATTCGGTTTAAGAAAATGGAAGATATCCCTTTTGCATTAATTCAGGAGCTCCTAGGTAAAATGAGTATGCAAGATTGGATCAACCAATATGAGTCACTTTACGTTAAGAAGAAATAATCTGAAGCGGTTAAATTCCTGAAATTTGAAAAAGAATATTCTCCCATTATTTATCCTCCTGTTTCTTTGCAATACTAGTGAAGCACAAATTTGGAGAAGGTTGTTTAGACCCTCTAAGCCAGGAAATTTTGAAATTCCAGCTATTCCTAAATTTGATGAATTAATGGAAGATGCAACTGAAAGCACTACACATATTGTAATTATCAGTGATTCTTTGCTGATTTCTGCTATGAAAATGGAGGTTTTAGAAACACAATTTGCACCTAAAAGCGCTGCAAATGATTCGAACCTAAGCCTGGTGAAAAGGTATTTAAAAGGTGATACTACTACCCTTCCTTTAATTGTTAAACAATTACGCGGGCAAGACAGCGCGCAAAGAATTGCCATTTATGATGACCTCTATTTAAATGGTACAGAGCTAAAATTATTGCAAACACCAATGCTTGCCAATGCCTTGTTTCAAAACATGCGAGAGGGATTGGAGGCTGCAACTGCAGTGCAATTGGCGGGTTATAATAAAATTCCCGGGTACCAAACACAATTTGAAAATTATTTAATGGAGGGTGGCAATGTGGAGGATGGACGACTTTTCTATTGGCTAGGGGAAGATGGAAAAAATAGCAAGGCTTTAAGTTGGATGTGCGCACAAATATCAGCTGGAAAAATTGATCTCAAAAAAGACTATTGGATCATGGCTGGAATGGAGTCTTATGCAGAAAATAATTTCGGTTCGAACCGACAAATGTGTTTAGAAATAAGCCGTAAAATATTGCATGATCATTTGCTGCCTCAAAAAGATTTTGAAACATTAAAATCAAATAACGCAACTTCAAATCCTGCTAATTCTGTAGCCAAAATAATATTAAAATATGGCGACAAAACAGATGTCGCGTTTGCCGAAAAGCTATACAAGAAAGGCGTTTTGAATGATTTACCACTAATGCTATTGATTGATATAGATGCAGAAAAATTAGGCAAAAAAATATACAAGGAGATAGAAAGTGAACATCCAAAAAACATTTCTTTGGATGTTTTAACCAAACTTTATAATCTCCAACATGATGCAAGAATTCCGATTTATTTATTAGAAAGATTTGAAGAGGAAAATAATTATGTTGGGCAAAATACCATAGATGCTTTGATTGAAATGAAAGCTGATTCATTTTGTAAAAAAGCAGCGTTTTATATTGACGATAAAAACAAATTAAAAGAATTTAAAGATAGTTATGCCCTCTTAACTGGCAATATTGAAGACATGGTGAATGATCTTACCCTAATGGGAGTAATTGCCCCAAAAAACGAACTCAAGGTATTACAAAAGGCCCTGGCAGATTCTAGCGACTATCAATCGCATAGAATTTATATCAATAAGGTATTGGATGCATCTGGAATTTACACGTCTATAGATTTAGAATCGGTTGACAATCCCATTGATTATCCGAAATACGTGAGAGATTTATTGGCGCTTAACGCAAACAAATCAAACGATACCCTTATAGGCTTTAGTGCAAAAATGCAAAGTGATTCTAGCTCGTATGATTATCAAATTACTTATTTCACCAACAAGAAAGCCTATATTATACATCCTAGTCCAAGCAGCTATTACCTTGATATAACAAGTTTGGTAGATCTTTTAAACATTGCTTTAAGCGATGTCGGTTTGGAAGAAAGGTATGTAATGCTTTATAACGACAGTGAAATTTGTCAAATTGTTTTTGGCAAACCTGCTGCTGTTGATATGCTAAATGAAAAATACCAAATCAGTTACTAGTGATCTGCTGTTTTACTTTTGCTAAAGTAGCTTTTGATCTTAACTGCAGGCACCCAAATTTTTGACAATAAATATTTAACAGGGCTTTCCTTTTT
>CANFSD010000159.1 GCA_947449515.1 Bacteroidota bacterium | reverse complement strand
CATTAGCTGCGAGGTTATTGATTTGCGCACTGTTCGTCCAATTGATTATGATACGGTTATTGAAAGCGTGAAAAAGACCAACCGTTTGGTAGTTGTAGAAGAAGCATGGCCTTTGGCTTCTATTTCTACTGAAATTACCTACATGGTTCAGAAAAATGCCTTTGATTATTTAGATGCACCTATTCGCAGAATTTGTACGCAAGATACCCCATTGGGTTATGCGCCAACTTTTGTACAAGAGTTTTTACCAAATGTAGAACGTACCGTAAAAGCTATTAAAGAAGTAATGTACAGGTAATTTAAACTTGTAGTTTCATAAAACAAAAAAACCAGCCTAGGCTGGTTTTTTTGTTTTCAAATGAAACGAAATAACATTTTTACTGTACCAGCATTTTTTTAAACCATTGCGAACCTTGAGCACCTGTAACTTCTATTAAATACATACCATTTTGAAGATTGTTTAATTTTAAGAAGGGTTCATCCAATTGAGAATATGTTTGTAATACCTCGCCATTTAAACCCCACACTTTAACCTGTTTAATAAAATCGGCATTGCTGAACCAAATTGTTTGTGAAGTTGAATTAACAAGAATTTGTGGTTCAGCATTTTTAGAAGGATTGAATGAAATAACTTTTGAATAATCTTCCTTTCCGTCCATATCCAGCTGTTTAATTCTATACAGTACTTTTTTACCCAAAGGAGCTTCGTCTACAAACTCATAATATGATTTTTTATCAGTAGTACCCTTTCCTTTTAGTTTTCCAATTTTCTGATAGTTTTTTTCATCCTCACTTCGTTCAATTTCAAATAAATTATTATTTATTTCTTGGGCAGTACTCCAATTTAACCTAACACTTCCACCATTATCCATGGCAGAAAAGTCTAACCAACGCACGGGTAATACCGTTGTAGAAAATGTTTTTACATAGATATTATCGCCAGATGATGAACTATTATTATCAGATTCGTTTACCACAACATAAAAAGTTGCTCCACCAGAAAACCCAACAGGAGTTTGCCAATTGAAGGTCCAAGATTTTGAACCAGAAGCAGTATAACTTCCAGCACTTGTATGCATTACGTAGTGGCGTGTTGGAGATGAAGCACTTGACGTTTGCACATCTGAAGAACTAGCAGAAAAGCTGCCAACAGAGGCGCTGCTTGAACTTGCAGAAGATGGCAAAACAACTAACTCAAATCCAAAATTGTTACTAATAGCCGAACTAAAAGTAAGCGTCATAGCATTGGACGAATTGGGGGCCACATTAGATAAACCACCAACCCTGGTTAAGGTAATTCCATTCCAAGTTGAACCGCTGCTAATAGGTGAACCAGAATGGCAAGAAGTACAATTCATTTCTCCTGGAGCGTTGGTTAAACCTGTAGGTGGACCAGAGGAATAAGAAATAACACTTTCTGTAAGTCCCATTAGAAGGATCATTACAATGATTTTTTTTAATTTGGGGGCTGTAAGTTTTAATTTCATAAGTTTTAGGTAATGGAAGAATTTAATCTGTTTTAAATCCTAAATTGAAAATAACACCATTCCTACTACCTAACGCTTTGGGCAGGCTATAAACCATACAAACTGACGAAAATTTTACACAAAACAAGCAATTCACATAGAAAATCTGCTATTCAAATTGAAAATACATACAATTAAATAGAAAAAATAGAAATGCGCGCTTATTCAATAGGAAATTTCCGAATGCGTTTTAGTGGTCCACTGCAATAACTTTCATGACATTTTATACAAGAGTTAATGAGGAGGTTATAGCGTTTAATCTGGTCTTTGGGTTTGGCAAAAAGATTCTTATAGGCTTGTTGAAACAAACGCGCATTTTCAAAAAATTGCGGCTCCAAAACATTGGGATCGGTAGGTTCAACCAAATAGAATTTTATAAAAGGATATTTGGCAGCATCCAAGGTTTCACCCCGCAATAATTGTGAGCGCATGCTATCGGCATTGGCTGCCATCATGCGCATCATAATTGCCATAGGTTTTGGATTATTGGGATCTTTAATTGGCGCGCAAGCCTTTGCTCCTCTAGAAACAATAGGCTTGCTAGCCGTTTCTTTTTGTTTTGTATCTGTTTGGCTGCAAGATTGCCAAAGCACCATTACAATAGAAAAGACAAATAAAATAGCAACTGTTTTTTTCATAAGATATGGGAGGAGCAAAATAGCTCCTTCACTAAAGCCTTATTTTAAAATAACACCACTTGCTTCAAACACCAATTCTTTTTTGGTTTCTTTGATGGCATCAATATCTTTTTTGCTGCTTCCTGCATCTTTGGCATATTCTTTCAAATCTGCAATACTGGTTTCTTCTACTTTTGCAATTCCTTGCATGATAGCTGTTCTGCCAGAAGCATCTTTAGGCATAAAAAAACCATAGTCTTTAAAAGTCACGCGCAAGGCAGCTCCATTTGGATTTTTAATTTCCATCCAGCAACCCTTTTTCTGACAAACTGCTTCAATTTCGCCCGTTAATTTAACTTGTAATTCTTTTTTATCGCCCATTAAAGCAGGCAATTCTGCAACGGCAATGGCACTGTCTTCTGTAATTTCTTCACCATACATTTCTGCAACTGCAGTGGTGGTGTCTGTGCTAGGATTAACTTGAAGAGAATCTGAACCAGGCGCTGTAGTTTTAGAACCGCCACCACAGGCAAATAGTAAGGTAGCACAAGAAGCAAGCAATAATAATTTTTTCATTTTTTGATTATTCTTAATTGGTAAATAATTTGCAACTTATTAAATAGATTGCCTTCGAATTTAAGACTAAATTCAAAAAAAATAGTTAATTTTAACTTTAAATGCGAAAGTGGCTTGTCATATTACTATTCTTGGTTCGAGCCAATTTCTTATGGGCCAATTTTTATTTGGTTTATTTTAAAGACAAAAGCATTTATGCCGAACCAAAACTAAGCGCGCAAAATCTTATAAGACACCAAAGGCAAAACATTGCCTACGACAATAAAGACAAGGAAGTTTATAAGGAGTACTTGTTAATTTTATCGAAACAAAACTGTCAAATAATTGGCAGTAGCCGTTGGCTGAATGCCGCATGCATAGCGGCTTCTGAACATGAAATAAACACCATTAAATCCTTGCCATTTGTTAGCCAGGTAGAAGCTTTTCAATCTTTGACAGCTGTAAATTTAGAAACGGTAGCATTAGGTCCAAGCACCATTCTCAGCAGTGAACGCCAATTGCAAATGATGCAACTCGATCGCCTCCACCAAATGGGTTATACGGGTAAAGGAATGCATATTGCAGTTTTTGATAATGGTTTTACGAGGGTAGATAAACAAGGTCCATTTAGGCACTTGTTTAAGGAGGGCCGTATAAAGCAAACCAGAAATTTTACCGACCCCAACAGAAGTGTTTATGGCATGGGAACAGATGGAGAACATGGCGCACGCGTACTTTCTGTTTTAGCCGCATTGATGCCTCCCCTCTTTGTGGGTTCGGCCTTTGATGCCAATTACTTTTTAGCAGTTACAGAAGACATGACCCGTGAGGGGCAATTGGAAGAATGGAATTGGCTAATGGCTGCCGAGTGGGCAGATAGTTTGGGAACAGATATCATTAGTACCTCTTTGGGCTATGCAACAAATTTTACTTATGGCGGCGATCACCTTTTTGAGGAAATGGACGGACATACCACCCTCATAAGCAGAGCCGCTAATATGGCCGCTTCGCGTGGCATTTTGGTGGTGAATGCCGCAGGTAATGAAGGACAAAATGCATGGCGCCATATCATTGCTCCTGCAGATGCAGATAGTTGTTTGAGTGTTGGCTCAGTAGATGCGCTTGAAAATTACTCGCCTTTTAGCAGCCAAGGACCCAATTACAACAAAACCACCAAGCCAGATGTTGCTGCCATGGGCGGTTTATGTATGACTCTTTTACCTCAAGGTTGGCTCAAAACTGGCAATGGCACTTCCTTTGCATGCCCATTGGTAGCGGGCTTTGCAGCCTGTGTTTGGCAAATAGACCCAAGCTTGGGCAATATGAATTTGTTTGCCAAAATAAAAGAGAGTGGCCATTTGGCACAACACCCCGATACCTTTTTAGGCTGGGGAATTCCCAATGCAGATTCTATCTATTATTGGTTAAAAGGCACCCATTTACCCATGCTTCAAAACGTTCCGAACCAATTTGTGGTATACCCAAACCCCAGTAATGGTCTATTTGAAATGAGCTATTTTAATTATAGTCCAACTATACAAACCCAAATAAGTATATACAATATGTTGGGTGAAAAAATCTTTACAAATGAATTGCTTTTGCAAAATGGATACGCTATTTACCCACTAAATATGAGGGATTTAAAGCCTAAAAAAGGAAT
>CANFSD010000158.1 GCA_947449515.1 Bacteroidota bacterium | reverse complement strand
TGAACTATTGGAAATAAATTCTGCTCAAAACCATACAATGGTTCTGTTTCATTGAAACGCGTGATACAACGTTGCAGCCAACGGTGGGTAAGATTCATTGAATCTTTGGCGTATTTATATTCGCTTGGGTAGGGCGGACATTCATCAAAGGCCATAAAAATATCTGCACCTATGGTTCTTTGAATATCGGTAGCAATTTCTGGGGAGAAGAAAATTTTGGACCCATCGAGGTGGGATCGAAAAGTAACACCTTCTTCTTTAATTTTACGAATTTCGCCCAAGCTAAAAACCTGGTAGCCTCCGCTATCTGTGAGCATGGGTTTATCCCAATTGATAAATTTATGGATACCACCTGCTTTGTTTACTACTTCCAAACCCGGACGTAAAAAAACATGGTAAGTATTGGCAAGTATAATTTGTGCTTTTATACGATCTGCCAAATCTGCTTGGGTAACTGATTTTACAGTTCCTTGCGTACCTACAGGCATAAAGATGGGAGTGAGAATTTGACCTCTTCCTGTTTCTATTATTCCAGCGCGGGCTTTGCTTTGGGGATCTTGGTTAACTAAAGAAAATTTCATGTTTAAATTATGCGCGGCAGCGCCTTAAGCCATTATTCGAAATGCAATGAAAATTGAACCAACTGTGGCGCTAAGCCATCTATTACATTGGTAAAAATATACCCATCACGGTACATTCCATTACCCAAGGTATTACAAATTTTTATTTCGGGTGAGAATTTAAAATACTCAAAATACATATCTAATCCAAACCCGGCCTCCCAGCCATAAGTGAGCGGTACCAGGGAAACCACAGGATTTTGCAAGCCCCTATTTTTCTTGATGGTTGAGGCAAAATCATAACTCATTCTACCACCAGCTATCACATACAAACGGGTATTCTTTCTGCGCATTGATTTGTATTTAACCAATAAACTGGCATCGCAATAAGCAGATTCTATTTTAACTTCTTTGCTCCCGGTTGGGAATGTATAAACTAAGTTTCTTTGCACAAAAGAGATAACAGGAACCATTAATCTCAGATCCCAGGACTCGCCCAAACGAATATTGGTAATAGCACCTAAGCCAATACCGGGGAAGCTTTTGGTGGCAATGTTCCAAATGGTATCATTTTGAAAATTGTTTTTCATGCCAATTTGCATGCGCCCAGAATTGGTGGCAAGGGTAAAGCCAAAATGAATAGGTTTATAATCATACTGCTCCAGATTGGGTTGCGCCCAAACGGAAACAGTACAAAGTACCAATCCTATTTGAAGGATTATTTGTCGGCAATATACAGCGAACAAGTTCCGAAAGTTAAGGGTTTAACAATGATATCTTTGTAGCCTGCATCGCGCAAGAATCCTGCAAAATCTGCACCTTCAGGAAAGTGTTTTACGCTTTCTGGCAAATAGGTATAGGCATTTTTGCTGTTACTTACCAGGTTACCCATTAAAGGTAAGATATAGGTGAAATAGAAATTATAGACCTGCTTGTAAGGGAAAGAGGATGGTTTAGAAAACTCTAATACCACCAATCTGCCTCCTGGTTTCAATACACGGTTCATTTCTTTAAGGCCCACTGCAAGGTTTTGAAAATTTCTCACACCAAATGCAACGGTAATGGCATCAAATTTATTGTCTTCAAAAGGCAGGTTTTCGCTGTCTCCTTTTACCATAGAAATTTTATCACTAAGTCCTTTAGCGGCAATTTTCTCTCTGCCAAAAACCAACATTTGTTCGGCTATATCTAGCCCAACAATATGGTCTGGATTGAGTTTCATGGCTTCCAAGGCCAAATCGCCTGTACCTGTTGCAACATCCAAAATTTGCTTAGGTGCAAGGGGTTTAAGGTAGGCAATGGCTTTCTTGCGCCAGCCTTTATCAATACCCATAGAAAGAAACCTATTTAAAAAATCGTAGCGGTGGGCAATGCTATTAAACATTTCCTCTACTTGTTCTTTCTTACTGGTATTAAGATTAATATCCGGTTTTACTTCTTTTATCATCCTTTGCAAAGATAGGAATTTTGTTCAAATTTCACGGGTGGCCTTTGCGCTTGCCAATTGGGGTAAGCAAAATTGGTTCGAACCGAAAAAGGATAAAAATAAAGCAAGAGATTTGCCCAAAATAAAGGAAGGCTTACCTTTGCAGATGGATATGAAGAATAAAGGTAAATATTGGGTAGTAGCATTTTATTATTACACCCCCATTTTTGATGCAGAAGAATTTGTGGTACAACACCTAAATTATTGCAAACAAATTGGCATTCTTGGTAGAATTTACATTGCCAAAGAAGGCATTAATGGTACCATTGGTGGCACTTGGCAACAAGTAAATATTTATATGGACGATTTAAAATCTGATCCAAGGTTTGAAGGAGTTAGTTTTAAATTAGATGAATTTGACGAGCCTGCTTTTAACCGCATGCATGTACGTTTGAAAAACGAGATTGTTCATTCTGGATTAAAGGAAGTAAATCCAATTAGAAGAACTGGCAAACACTTGCATGGCAAAGAGTTTCAGGAAATGAAAGAGCGTGACGATGTAATTGTATTGGATGTACGTTCAAATTATGAAACACGCTTGGGTAAATTTAAAAACGCCCTCACTTTAGACATGGAAACCTTTAGAGAATTTCCTTCAAAATTACCTGAGCTAGAAAAATACAGAGACAAGAAAGTTATAACTTATTGCACGGGAGGTATCAAATGTGAGAAAGCATCTGCTTATTTATTGGAGCAAGGCTTTAAGGATGTTTACCAATTGTATGATGGGATTATTGGTTACGCCAAAGAAACGGGTGGTAAAGATTTTGATGGCGTTTTATATGTATTTGATGGAAGGGTTAGCGTGCCCGTTAATGAGGTAAACCCTAAGGTAATTAGCACTTGTAAGAATTGTAATACACCTGTTGCACGCAGTTTAAATTGCGCCAATGTAAATTGCAATGAGCAATTTGTAATGTGTGTGCAATGCGCCGAAGAAATGGAAGGCTGTTGTACAGAAGCATGCCAAAAATCGCCCGGAAAGCGCGCATACAATGGTACTGGCTTTTATGCCAAACCCAAATTGGTATAAACAAAAAAAGACTGCCCAAACGGACAGTCTTTTTTATTATTAAACAAACCGAAGTTTATTTCACACGCTCAACGTAATCGCCGGTGCGGGTATCTACTTTAACTTTATCGCCAACGTTTACAAATAATGGCACCATTACCTCTGCGCCATTGTCTAATTTAGCAGGTTTAAGCGTATTGGTGGCAGTATCTCCTTTAACGCCAGGTTCTGCGTAATCAATGGTAAGAACAACAAAAGTTGGCATTTCTGCAGTAAGACAAAGATCACCTTCAAAAGAAACTTTAAGAATCATTTCTTCTTTTAAAAATTTAACAGAATCGCCCAATAAGGTTTCTTCCACATAAATTTGATCAAAAGATTCTGGATCCATTAAAACCAAGTTGTTACCATCTTTGTAGAGGTATTGCATTTCTTTGAATTCTACACGAATCATTTCTACAGATTCGCCTGCACGGAAGCGGTGTTCCATTTGTTTACCACTTTTTACGTTACGTAAAACTACTTGGTAAAAAGCTCTTAAGTTACCTGGTGTGCGGTGTTGGTATTCCATTACCTGACATAATTCGTTGTTATGTCTAATGAAACAGCCTTTGAATAAATCGCCTGTATTTGCCATGAATATTAAATTTTAATTTTCTTTAGGCTGCGAAAATAAGGATTTCCACTCTTTTGAAAACAAAAAGTTTTTATGCATCTTGGCTGTGATGCCTCACAAATTGTTTTTAACCTATATATTATGCCTTTTAAGCCTGTTGGGCAGCGCACAAGGAATAAAGGGAAAACTTAGCAATAACACGGGAGAAGCCCTTGCCTATGTTACCATTTATGTAAATGGCAGCAAGCTAGGAACCAACTCCAATATTGAAGGCTTTTACAGTTTAAAATTAAACAAAGGCACTTACCAAATTATTTTTCAGAGCATAGATTACCAAACCATTAGCAAAACCATTGAAATTGATAATAACTGGCTTGAAATGAATTTGGTAATGAGCAAACAATTGTATGAGCTCAAAGAATTTAAGGTAAGTGGCAAAAGAGAGAATCCCGCTAATTTTATTATGCGGAAAGCCATTGGCGCTGCGCCTTATTACCGCCGACAAGTTTTGGCATATACCGCAAAAGTATATGTAAAGGGCACGGGAAGAATTGATGATTGTCCGAGTTTGTTAAAAGGCTTCATCAAAAAGCAAGGCTTGGAAGTTGGCCGATCCTATACCACTGAAAGTATCAATGAACTTAGCTTTTCGCAACCTTCAACCTATAAAGAAAAAGTAATTTCCTTAAAGAGCTCAATGCCATTTAATGGAGCACCAGAACCCATGCGCATGGC
>CANFSD010000157.1 GCA_947449515.1 Bacteroidota bacterium | reverse complement strand
TATTTCAGCGGGGCAAGGAACCAATAATGCCACAATTCAGTGGTTGGCAAATGGCAAAGGTTACCTTAAAGTAGATGTAATAAATAGTCTGGGATGCAAGGACACCTCAAGTATTCATGTAACCATTGGGGTTTCAGGTTTAACAGCTATTTCTTATGAAAATGATTTATTTATCTTCCCAAATCCTGCTAAAAATGAAATTAATTTAAAGAGTTCGGCTCAGACCTTATTGGGTTCTAAAGTAATTATTTCAGACATTACGGGTAGAGTAGTTTTTGATGATTTTATTAAGATACATACAAATCTTTATTCAATTGACCGTTCTGCATTTAATGAAGGACTGTTTATTATTACCATTCAAAAGAATGGAGAAATCAATCGATTAAAATTTGTGAAGGAATAGTAATAGTATTTTGCGAGTAAAGTGTTAGTGTGAACTTTCGCTTAAATAATAGACGATTCTTTTCTAGTCAATTTGTTTTTTTTATTTATTGTTCCGTTGTTATGCCCGAGTAATTAGTTAGGCATGCGTAATTCAGGTGTTTAAATGACTTGTAGAAGTCTTCAATGCTAAATTGTATAAAAGACAATTTATTGGTATACCAACAGCTTTAATACAAAAAAAAGCCACCCCTTTGCAGAGATGGCTTTACCTTTAGGGAGGAATTTACTTATCTAAAATTTGGGCATCTGTATCTTCTTGAATGGGCAAATAAACCAAACTTAAGGTGGTTTGGAATAATGCTTAGTCCTATGGTATGGTTCCATAGTTTGTCTTTGAATTCTGCGATTCTGCCATCTCCTGCATCTCCAGAGGTGAAGGCAAAATAAGATTGAGCAGTAATATACATTCCTTGGGCAAGTCTTAAATTTACTCCTAAGCCTAATGGAAAAGTGATTTCATTTTGTAAACTTCTTAAGCTATCTGTTAAATGGATATTGCGATAACCAACACCTGCTATTAAGAATGGGTTGATAATTGGATCATCATACAATCCCAAAAATTTCCATTGAACATGAAAATCTACAGAATTCATTCTTTTGAAAAAGTAATAGTTCTTGTCTGGGGTATGAAAACCCCACTCTCCATGTAAATAAGATAAAGACACATTAAATTTTGGATTGATGTAACGGGTTAAACTTGCACCTGCAACACCAGGTTGATTCTTTTGTCTTAAGTTACCATCTAAATCGTAGAAACTGGTAGGCTTTAAATCGAAATTAAAGAAGCCGCTTCCCATGTCGCCACTGTACTCACTGATACCTACCATACCGGTAAGTGTCCAAGGATAATTTCTTGTTTGTGATTTAACAATTGTGCTACCTGCCAGATAAAGGCAGATAAATGCTAAGGTGTGTAATTTTTTCATATTGAGTAAAGGTTAGGTTGTGGTTAATTGAATCTCCATTCATTAATAACCGAGACAAAACTATACAAAAAAAAGAAAAAATACTACAAAATGTGGAAAATATATAAAATTGGACATAAAAAAAGAGCTTCATTTTTAATGAAACTCTTTGATATTCTGTATTATAGCTGTTTTAAATTATTTTTAATTTATTCCATCACTTTGTACATGCCGAAAATGACCATAATTGCTCCTAAAGTGGTTGGACCATATAAAATGAAATCATATAAAAGGTGTGATGGGTCTGCAATAATACTTAATATACAGCCTACCAATAAAATTATTGCGCCAAAGCCAATCAGTGAAAAGCCTCTCTGGGTGCGTAATTTCCTACTGTCAACCTGCACCATTTCCATCTCGCTTGTTGCTTCTAAAGCTGTAGTATTAGTATTTTCCATGTCGCTTATTTTATAATACAATTTACCAAGATTCAATTGTTTGTCAAGTTGTTTTATTGATTTACAGTCATTGTTTCTATATTTTTATGTGGAAAACGCTATCTAATGTTTGTTAGCATAATAGCCATAGGTGTTTTCAAATGGGTTTATTGTTAAGGCTTACTATTTTATTTTTTGCGCTTTTTAATAAAGTGATGGCAGCCCTCTCAATTTTATATCTTTGCAGGGTAATTATTTACACCATTATTTAATCTTACGCATATGATTTTTATTATTTTAGGTTTAATTGTTCTTGCAGTTGCATTTTTTATGCCCGCCAACGATAGCACAAAAAAAGTGGGTGCAGGTATTCGTGTTGTTGGAATTGTTCTTTTGGTTTTGGGTGTTTCCACCTCTTGCTTTAAGCAAATTGACGCTGGTTTTGTTGGGGTGAAAGTATTATTTGGACAAGTAGAAAATGAAGTATTGCCTAGCGGCTTACATTTTGTAAACCCATTGGTGGATGTGAAAGAAATGGATGTAAAAACCCAGAACTATACCATGAGTGGTATTCACGATGAAGGCGACAAAGAAGGGGATGATGCCATACGTATTCTTACAGCAGATGGCTTGGAAGTAGCTATAGACTTAACTGTATTGTTTAAAGTAGTGCCAACCGATGCGCCCAAAATTTTGAACGAAACGGGTTTGGATTATAATACTAAGATTGTTCGTCCAATTACACGCACTGCCATTCGCGATAATGCCGTGTATTATGAAGCTGTGGCATTATATTCTTCTAAGCGTGATGAATTTCAAAACAGAATATTTAAAACCATTGAAAAGAGTTTTAAGGAACGTGGCATTATTTTAGAACAAATGTTGGTTCGTAATATAACCTTACCTGTTTCTGTAAAAGCTAGTATTGAATCTAAAATCAATGCAGAGCAAGATGCACAAAAAATGCAGTTTGTATTGCAGAAAGAAAAGCAAGAAGCCGAGCGCAAAAGGGTAGAGGCGCAAGGTATTGCAGATTACCAACGCATTATTTCAAGTGGTCTTACCGATAAACAATTGCAATACGAAACCATTAAGGCAAATTTAGAATTGGCTAAATCTCCCAATAGCAAAGTAATTGTGATGGGCAGAGGAAATTCGCCACTTATTCTTGATGCAAAATAGGTTCGAACCGAAACCGCTTAAAAGGTAATTTCTACTTGGGGCAACTCTGCCCGTATTCTTTCCTTTTCTTTTTCGCCTAATGGATTGCCAGCCAAGTTGAGTGTTCTTAATTTGCGCAAGCGGTATAAATAAGGGGGCAAAGAACCAATATTGTTGTTCTCTAAATTGAGTTCTTCAATTTTGCTTAAACCAGTAATGGTTCTGGGTAAATAAAGAAGTTTGTTGTTACTCAAATCTAAACTTACTAGCCTTTTTAATTGATGTATTTCTGCAGGCAATTCTGCAATATTGTTGAAACTTAAATTTAATGATTGTAAGTTTTTTAATTGGTTTAATCCATCGATACTTGACAATAAATTATTAGATGCGTTCAGTTTTTTTAAGTAAAACCAGTTTGGATAAAATAAGCTTAAACTTTGTATTTGATTAAAACTGATATCCAAATTTTCAAGGTTTGTTAGTTTGGTAAATGTCTTGGGAAGTGCCGCTAATTCATTGTTGGCAAGGTTTAAGTCTTTGAGTAAGCTAAGGTGTTTGATATTGTTGGGGATGGATGGAAGTTTGTTTTTACTGAGATTTAAAGTCAATAAATTTTCCATCTTGCTTATCCCAGCGGGCCACTTCATTAAATCCATTTCTTTTAATTCCAATTGCCTTACTTTTTCTTTTTCTAAGTATGCCGAATCATAATTGGTATAGGTTTTAAAAGATTCTTTTCCGTATTTCAATTCATAAATTGGTCGTGGTGAACAATTGATGGGACTGATTAAAAATCTTTTGTCTTTGAACTCTTTTATTTCGCCAATGCCAGTGGTTTCGAAACGCAAATTTTCTAAATCTTGTTCTAAGGTATAAAGGCCGCCATTGGTTATTTTTGCCAAGTAGGCGAGGTGTGGATTTACGCCAAATTCTTTGCTATAGCCACATACAATTATGCGAACAGGTTTGTTAATTTTAGCAGCCAATTCAATATCGCGTATACAAGCAAAATTATCTGCAATCAAAATAATTTCTTGGTGATTGGGAAATCTTTTGATGGATTCTAAAATAGCTTCTATATCATTTTCTTGCCTGTCGCCGCCGCCACCATTGAGACGAACCAAATTAAATAGGTTTAGAATTTTTGGAATATCTGCTGCTTCTGCAGAATATATTCCACCGGTTTCGCCAATAATTTTATTTGCATTGGTTTTGTTGTCTCCATCATTAAAAAGGCTTATAAAACGAATACCAGAATTTTTGTAATTTAATAAATGCCAATGGACCACTTGGGCTCCATACCCATACATACTACCCGTCCAATCGTTTACCACCAAAGCATCTGCCCATTCGGGGTGTCTATCCATCACTTTCCAAACCACACTGTCTGTAAATGGATTGTTTTTTAAAAATTCATTTACTTGCCTTTTAAATTGAAACATTTCTAAAGGTGTTCTTTCAGATAATTTAATGGTGGAAGGTTTTGCAATTGCTGCCTGCAAATGCTCTTTGATCAATTGTTTTTGAACATCAATGG
>CANFSD010000156.1 GCA_947449515.1 Bacteroidota bacterium | reverse complement strand
TAGTTTGCCAGATAGCCCTGGCATTTACAAGTATTTTGATAGTGAGCAAACTCTGATTTACATTGGCAAAGCAAAGAATTTAAAGAAACGTGTAGGAAGTTATTTCTTTAAAAAACACCACGACAACAGGAAGACTGCCATTTTAGTTTCGCGTATTGTGGATATTCAATTTACTATTGTTGAAACAGAAATGGATGCGCTATTACTAGAAAATGCGCTGATTAAGCAATACCAGCCAAGGTTCAATATCATGTTAAAAGATGATAAAACCTATGCCTCCATTTGCATAAAGAACGAGCGCTTTCCTCGCATACTTTCTACAAGAACAATCATTAGAGATGGCAGTGAATACTTTGGCCCATACGCCAATGGAACAATGAAATACACTTTGTTGGATTTGATAAAAGCCACCTATCCAATAAGAACTTGTACTTTTAATTTAAGCGATGCCAATATTAAAGCAGGTAAATTTAAAGCCTGTTTGGAATATCAAATTGGCAATTGCATGGCCCCGTGTGTGGGTATTCAAAATGAAGAAGAATACGGACAAAGTATTCAAGCTATTAGAAAATTACTAAAAGGAAACCTAGGTGAAGTAAAAGCTGAAATCAAGCAATTGATGCAGGATGCGGCCATGGAACTGCAATTTGAAAAAGCAGATGCACTTAAGAAAAAATTAGAATTATTAGAAAATTACCAAAGCAGGTCGACCATTGTAAATGATATAAAACACGATGTAGATGTATTTAGCATTGTGAGCGACGACAAATTTGCCTTTGCTAATTACTTGAAAGTTTCGAATGGCATTATTGTGCAAACACAAACCTTTGAAATAAAGAAAAAATTAGATGAAAGCGATGAAGAATTGTTGGGTTTGGCCATTGCAGAAGTAAGAGAAAAATACCTCAGTAATTCAAAAGAAATTATTGTGCCAATTCCTTTAGATTGGGAGGATTCTGGATTAATTATCACCGTTCCAAAACTAGGCGATAAGAAGAAATTACTAGATTTATCACTCAAGAATGCGATGTATTACAAACGTGATAAATTGCAACAATATGAATTGTTGAATCCGGACTTGAAAATCGACAGAATTTTAGGTCAAATGAAAAAGGATTTACGCTTACAAGAATTACCCGCACATATTGAATGCTTTGACAACTCTAATTTACAAGGCACCAATCCTGTATCTGCATGCGTAGTTTTTAAAGATGCAAAACCAAGCAAAAAAGATTACCGCCATTTTATTCCCAAAACAGTTGTGGGGCCTGATGATTTTGCCACCATGCGTGAGGTAGTTTTTAGGCGTTATAGAGGCGTTATGGAAGCCAATGAATCTCTGCCAAACCTCATCATTATTGATGGAGGAAAAGGGCAATTGAGTTCGGCAGTAGAAAGTTTGAAAGAGCTTGGCATATATGGGAAAGTTCCAGTTATAGGAATTGCAAAAAGACTGGAAGAATTGTACTACCCAGAAGATGAATTCCCCTTATATATAGACAAGAAATCTGAAACATTAAAAATCATCCAACAATTGCGCGATGAGGCCCATAGGTTTGGTATTACACATCACCGCAACCGCAGAAGTAAAAACACCTTAGTAACCGCTTTGGATGAAATAAATGGAATTGGTCCAGAATCTGCTAAAATGTTGTTAAGAGAATTAAAGAGTGTAAAAAAAATCAAAGAGGCAGATTTACCAATTTTAGCTGCTATTATTGGCATAGCAAAAGCCAACTTGGTTTACAATCATTTTAAGGCTGAAAAAGACAAGAAGAATACCTAATAAAAATGGAAAGCAATTCGAGCAAACTCATTTCTGAAGAATTTAAAAAGAAGGCTTGTACTTGGGCGCAACAATTTGAAACTTTTTGTATTTTAGACAATAACCAAATTAGCAATGCCTATCATTTACAAGAGATAGAATTTGCCCTTGCAGTTGGCGAATCAGATGCAATAACAGGCACAGGAAAAGATGATTGGGATCTATTCAGAGCCTTTATTGACAAGCATTCTGGCGACTCTCCCCTATTTGGCTATTTAAGTTATGACTTAAAAAACCAAATAGAAAATTTAGGATCGAACCATGCCGATAGAATTGAATTTGCCCCACTATTTTTCTTTAAACCCATCCATTTAATTCTAATAGACCAACATGGACAAATGATGGTAATGAGTGAAGCGGGTGATAAAATTTGCGCAGAAATAGAGGCTACAGAAATCAATGAAATTCCTGCAAATCCGATAAAGATGCAGGCAAAGGTTAGCAAAGAAAATTATATTGAAAAAGTAGAGAAAATTAGGGAACATATAATTGAGGGTGATGTTTATGAATTAAATTATTGTGTGGAATTTTTTGCAGAAAACACGCCTATTAATCCATTGCAAACCTATTTTGCTTTACAAAAAACATCTCCTACCCCATTTGCCTGTTTTTTCAAATGGAACAATCGATTTATTATAAGTGCTAGTCCAGAAAGATTTATACGAAAATCCTTAAACAAGCTGTATTCAC
The DNA here is from genome assembly GCA_947449515.1 of Bacteroidota bacterium. Classification (GTDB taxonomy): domain Bacteria; phylum Bacteroidota; class Bacteroidia; order UKL13-3; family UKL13-3; genus B1. Next base: position 1,974 of record CANFSD010000156.1, on the reverse strand, counting down.
AACCAATTAAAGGAACGGTAAGAAGATCTGCAGACCCCATTCAAGATGCCAATTTGATTGCTGAATTAAGAAATTCTGAAAAAGAAAAAGCCGAAAATTTAATGATTGTGGATTTGGTTCGAAACGACATGGCAAAAAGCAGTGAAATTGGTTCGGTTGCGGTTGAAGAATTATATGGCATTTATAGTTTCAAGCAGGTTCATCAAATGATATCTACCGTATCTTCTACCATATTAGATGGTATACACCCCGTGGATGCCATAGAGAATGCCTATCCAATGGGCAGCATGACGGGCGCTCCAAAAGTAAAAGCCATGCAGTTAATTGAACAATACGAACAAACTAAAAGAGGCATCTACAGCGGCTCTGTTGGCTATTTTGCGCCCAATGAAGATTTTGATTTCAACGTCATTATTAGAAGTATTCAATTTAATGCAGATAGCAATTATGTAAATTTCGAAGTTGGTTCGGCCATAACATACGACAGTATTGCTGAGCAGGAATATGAAGAATGTTTATTGAAAGCGCAAGCGATGCTGAAGGCATTGAATGCAAGCATCCTTTAAATTTTAGCTTTTAATTAAAGATACATAGGTTATTTTTGAAATCAGTCCATTCCATGAAAAAATCAACAACTCATAAAATCACCACCAATTACCTTATATTGATAACAGGTGTTTTTATGCTGTTTTTTTCTAGTAAAATAAGTGCGCAAGACAGCACTAAAATTCAATGTTATTTCACTCCATCCTATGGAAAGTTGATTCCAATTTTTACTGCAGATTCAAGGGCTCACAGGCTTAGCATGCAGAAAAATTTTGACAATAATAATTATACTGCAAGTATGGGGGGCGTATTCCCATTCTTATGGATCAACAAGGGGAACAAAATTGTTCAGTTTAGTGCAGCAGGTTCTACCTATTTAACATTAACCAGAGAAACCCATTCGGGCAATGTACAAAACATAGATTTTTTTGGCGACCTATTTTGTGATATTAAACTTAATAGAAATTTTCATTTAAGATTAGGCACTGGACATAGCAGTCAGCATTTAAGTGACGATGCCATTACCAGTGGAATGCCTTTTAAAAATTATGCAAAAGATTACCATCAAGTATTATTGGCATACCAACACACTAATTTGACTCGAACCAATTCAGCATTAATTTATGCTGGTTTGTCTTATAATTATAATTTCAAAACAATTGGCGATATTTCTAACAAGGTTCTTTTGCAATGCGGGTTTGAACATGCTCCATTGCAATTAAAAAAGGGCCATTATTTGTATTATGCTGCCGATTTAAAATGGCGTCAAGAGTTAGATTTTGCCTATACCACCAATTTTCAAATTGGCTATAAAACCATGGATGTATTTGGCAAAACCATGCGCATTGCAATTGATTACACCAAAGGCGTAGATGAAAGAGGATATTACCAACCCATGAAAAGGGATTTCTTTCACCTTGGATTTTACTTTGATTTATAATGAAGAAAATTGCATTCATTTTCTTTTTCATATTTATTTTCATAAAGCTTGGAATTGCCGGAGTTGGGTCGAACCAAGACAGCCTAAATTTTGACTCAAGTAGTGTTATAAAAAACGATTTAAGCACAAAACAAAAACTGGTTATTGCTGGTCTGGTGGCACAACAAGCAGGCAGTTTGGCATTGGAATACAAATGGTGGTGGGAAGGCGACTTCCATTCATTTGCCATAAAGAATGATGGAGGCTTTAACAATTACAGCTTAGGCCTAGATAAGGCTGGACATTTCTACACTTCTTATATGTACAGCAACCTCCTCTATGAATTATTGAAATGGGGTGACTTTAGTGAACAAAAATGCGCCTTTTACAGTACACTCCTGCCCTTTGCTTGGGCATTGAGCATAGAAATTGGAGATGGATTTGCCACCCAATTTGCATTTTCGCCGCAAGATTTATTGGCCAATAGTTTGGGAATTGGGTATGCTTAT
>CANFSD010000155.1 GCA_947449515.1 Bacteroidota bacterium | reverse complement strand
GTTGGCCATTGTAACCATTATTACTTTAAAAGTTAGGTAGTCATGACAAAAAGGATAGTCATACTAGGTAGCGGAGAAAGCGGAACTGGCGCGGCAATACTTGCCAAGCAGCGTGGCTTTGATGTGTTTGTTTCCGACAAAGGAACCATCCCGCAAAACTATAAGGATGAATTAATAGAGGCAGGCATTGCGTTCGAAGAAAACCAACACAGTGAAGCGCTTGTATTAAATGCAGATGAGGTTATCAAAAGCCCAGGCATTCCAGAAAAAAATGAAATGGTTCAGGCCTTAAGAGCCAAGAATATTTCAATAATCAATGAACTAGAATTTGCGGCGCGTTATACCAGTGCCTACAAAATATGCATCACGGGTACCAATGGGAAAACAACAACTACTTCTTTGGTATTTCATTTGTTGCAAAAGGCAGGCTTAAATGTGGCTGTGGCAGGCAATATAGGTGTGAGCATGTGTAGGTTAGTTGCCAAAGCAGATTACGATTATTTTGTCCTAGAAGTGAGCAGTTTTCAATTGGATGATATGTACCAATTCAGAGCCAATATGGCGGTGATTTGTAACATTACACCAGATCATTTGGATCGCTATAATTATGAATTGCAAAATTATGTGAAATCTAAATTTCGCATTACGCAAAACCAAACCATAGAAGATTTACTCATTTACTGTGCAGATGATGAGTTAACCACAGAGAATCTTTCATTCATTCAAGGAGAGGCCAGACGTTTGGCTTTTTCTCATGAGCAATTAAACAGCCCTGGGGCATTTATTGCCGATGAACAAATGCACATCAATATCAACGAAAATCAATCAAATCAATTTACTATGTATACCTCAGAACTTACCCTAAGAGGCCGCCACAATGCCTACAATTCTATGGCTGCAGCAATTATTGCTAATGCCTTAGACATTCGCAAGGATGTAATCCGCGAAGGATTAATGGATTTTCAAAATGTTGAACATCGTTTAGAATATGTTGCCACCGTGCGCGGTGTTGATTTTATCAACGATTCAAAAGCTACCAATGTAAACTCTGCATGGTATGCTTTAGAAAGCATGGACAAACCTGTTGTTTGGGTTGTGGGTGGTGTAGACAAAGGCAACGATTATGCCATGTTAAAAGAACTGGTGAAAGCTAAAGTTCGCATTATTGTTTGTTTAGGTGTTGATAATACCCGCATTCATGAAGCATTTGCTTCTGATGTTGATATGATAATCAATACAAGCAGTGCCCAAGAAGCAGTGCACGTAGCAGCAAAAATGTCGAAATCTGGTGAAACCGTTTTGCTTTCGCCTGCCTGTGCATCTTTCGATTTGTTTAAAAACTACGAAGACAGAGGTCGTCAATTTAAAGCTGCTGTTAGATCATTATAAAATAATTTTTTCTGCTTGATTACCACCTGGCAGAAAGAATAAAAAATAATCATTGTGAACTGGTTCAGTTGGGAAAATATACAGCCTAAAGGCGATAAAATCATGTGGGGGATAATTCTATCCTTATCCTTATGGGGTTTGCTCGCCGTTTATAGCTCTACGGGCGCCTTGGCTTATCAAAAGCAAGGCGGTAGGGCAGAGGTATACCTTGTTCAACAGTTCGCTTTTTTGTTTGTTGGCTTTTTTATCATGCTCATTACGCATGCTGTTCATTATAAATATTATTTAAAGTTCTCTAAAATCATCCTGTTTTCTTCTTACTTGTTACTGGTCCTAACTTTACTTTTTGGATCAAGTTACAATGATGCCGCTAGGTGGTTGAAAATTCCTTTTATAGGAATCACCTTCCAAACCTCCGACATCGCTAAAGTTGCCTTGATACTTTTTGTTGCGCGTGAATTAGCCATTCGGCAAGACAGTATCAAAGACTTTAAAAAGGGTTTTTTGCCAATTATTATTCATGTTGGTATTACCTGTTTGTTAATTGCCCCTGCCAATCTTTCTACTGCCTTGGTACTTTTTAGTACTTGTATGGTTATTATGTTTATTGGCAGGGTAAGTGTTAAGCATATTATTTATATAGGGGCGCCAACAATTTTTCTATTAAGCGTTGGTATTGTAATTGTATTAAACACTCCCGATAAATACTTGGGTGATTTGGGCCGTGTTTTAACATGGAAACACCGTATTGAAAATTTTAATCAACCTTCTACCAATGCAGATGACAATTTTCAAAACGACCACGCAAAAATTGCCATTGCCAATGGTGGAATAACTGGTCAGGGGCCAGGTGGTAGTACCGAAAGAAATTACCTACCTCAAGCCTATGCCGACTTTATTTTCGCCATTATAACAGAAGAGTATGGCCTTATGGGAGCCATTTTTATGATGTTTTTGTACCTACTCTTTATGTACAGAGCCTTCAGAATTGTATTTAGAAGTCCCAAAGCATTTGGCGCTTTATTGGCAGTAGGACTCTCCTTTGCCCTGGTTATTCAAGCCATATTAAATATGGCCATTGCAGTAAATTTAGTTCCCAATACGGGTTTAACATTGCCTTTGGTAAGTAAGGGCGGAACCTCCATTATCATTACCAGTTTTGCCTTTGGCTTAATTATGAGTGTGAGTCGTTATGTTGAATCTGAAGAACCAAATGAACCTGAAAATAAATTAAGTGAAAATAAAATAGTAGCCGAATAAATTTATGGCAACAAATAAATTAAGAGTTATTATAAGTGGCGGTGGAACGGGCGGACATATCTATCCGGCCATTGCTGTTGCGCAAACTTTGCAAAAAAAACTACACAATGAAGTGGAGTTTTTATTTGTAGGTGCCAGTGACAGAATGGAAATGGAAAAAGTGCCTAAAGCAGGTTTTGCCATTGTAGGTTTATGGATCAGTGGGCTACAAAGAAGTTTGAGTCTTAAGAATATTTTGTTTCCAATAAAAGTGATTGCCAGTGTTATAAAATCGCTGCTTATTATTAAACGTTTTAAGCCCGATTTGGCAATAGGTTTTGGTGGTTATGCCAGTGGTGCTATGATGTATGCTGCTACCTTAAAAGGCTTGCCCACCATGATTCACGAGCAAAATTCCTATGCAGGTATTACCAACAAAATACTAAAAAACAGGGTGCGTAAAATTGGCGTAGCTTACGATAAAATGGAGCGGTTTTTTCCTGCCGCTAAAATTGTAAAAACGGGTAATCCGGTTCGATCCGATATTTGTGACGCAGGAAATAAAAGAGAGCAAGCCATTGCTTTTTTTGGGCTGAACCCAAGCCGGAAAACAGTTTTAATTATTGGAGGGAGCCTTGGCGCTAGAACCATTAACCAAAGTATTGAGAAGGATTTGGCCTTGCTTAACCTGGCGCAAGTAAATGTAATTTGGCAAACAGGAAAATTGTTTCAAAGCGAAAATGCCGCGCTACAAGATGCAGATTTTTGCTTAAAAGTTTCTCCATTTATTTATGAAATGGATTTGGCATATGCAGCGGCAGATGTTGTTATTTCTAGGGCTGGCGCACTTTCAATTGCCGAGTTAGCAATTGTTGGTAAGCCATGTATTTTGGTGCCCTCACCAAATGTGAGTGAAGACCATCAAACCAAAAATGCCATGGCACTGGTTGAGAAAAATGCCGCACTTTTAATTAAAGATACCGGTGCCAAAGCGGAATTGGTTCCTGCAACCTTAAACCTTTTAAATGATGGCAAATTGCAGAAAGATTTGAGTGTAAATATTTTAGGCTTAGCAATTGTAAATGCAGCCGAAAAAATTGTAGATGAGTTATTAGCCTTAAGAAATTAATTGATGAACCTAAAAGATATAAAAGTAGCCTATTTTCTTGGTATTGGCGGCATTGGCATGAGTGCCATTGCGCGCTACTTTAAACATATAGGTATACAGGTAATTGGGTACGATAAAACCCAAACACCCCTCACGCAAAAATTAGTGGAGGAAGGAATGCAAATCCATTATGTGGATGATGTAGCGTTTGTTAATTCATTGCAATTAATAAAAGAAAACACCTTGGTGGTATTAACCCCTGCCATACCTAAAGATCACCAAGAATGGGCCTGGTTTCTAAGCAATGGTTTTACCATTCAAAAACGTTCTGAGGTACTTGGCCTATTAAGCAAGGCCTATATTACCATTGGGGTTGCAGGCACCCATGGTAAAACTACTACCTCCACCTTAATTGCCCATATCCTTTATTCGAGCACTGTAAAATGTAATGCATTTCTAGGAGGCATTTCTTCTAACTACCAAACCAATTTATTGTTACATCCAGCTGCAGAAAGTATTCCAGCTTCTGAGCAATATACCGTAGTGGAAGCCGATGAGTTTGATAGGTCATTCCTTACATTGTTTCCTTACTATTCTGTTATTACCTCAACAGATGCCGACCATCTTGACATTTATGGTGATCACAATAGTATGCAGGAATCCTTTTTGGCCTACGCAGCGCGATTGGTAAATGGTGGTACCTTGTTTTTGAAATATGGATTGGATATTCAAGAAAAATTAAAAGTAAACTTTGAAACTTATGGCCTACAAGCCGAAGCGCAAATTCATGCTTTTAATATCAGAATTAATGAAGCAGAGCATATTTTTGATTTGAACCTAAAAGGAAGAATTGTAAAAGATTTAGAATTAGGTATTCCGGGAATGCACAATAT
>CANFSD010000154.1 GCA_947449515.1 Bacteroidota bacterium | reverse complement strand
TTAAAATTCCCGGCAATTTTGGCTCCTTATAAAGTTGCTATTCTTCCTTTACTTAAAAAAGACGGCTTGCCAGAAGTGGCACGCAAAATAATGAACGATCTTAAAACAGATTACAACTGTTTTTATGAGGAAAAAGATGCCATTGGAAAGCGCTATAGAAGACAAGATGCATTGGGTACGCCATTTTGCATTACCATTGACCATGAGTCGTTGGAAAACCAAACAGTAACCATACGCTACCGCGATACCATGGTACAAGAAAGAATAGAAATTTCAAAAATTAGAGAAATACTGGCCAGTGAGGTTAGTTGGAGTAAGTTGTTAGCGTAAGGCTAACAGCTTATTTACCTGAAGAGAATATCTTTAATATTTAATTGCAAATTTACGTGACCATTGAAATGATTTTCTTCAATGGTAAAACAGATATCAAAACTTATTCCTTGCGAAACTTTATCGTAATAGGCTCCTAGGCCAAAGCCAATTGCTTTAAATATGCGTCCGCCCTCCTCTTGGGTGAGGCTTAATTTTAAATGGTTGTTACCAACTATAGTTGCATCACCAACATCCCATACGTTTTTACTCATAAAAACAGGATTGAGATTGCCTGGCCCAAATGGCGAAAATTGTTTAAGTACCGAATAAAACTTTGGCGTAATAGTGCGCAATGGAATTTCCATGTCGTACTCAATCTCTGGCGTTAAACTCCTCTCTACAATATTTTTTGCTACCACTGTTTCAAACTTCTCAATAAACATGGGTAAGTTTTCAAGCTTAAGTGTTAAGCCCGCAGCATGGGTGTGTCCTCCATATTGATCCAATAAATCACTGCATTCTTCAATAGCACTATATAAGTCAAAACCTTCTACAGAACGCGCACTTCCTGTTGCCATTCCATTTGATTCTGTTAGAATAATGGTTGGCCTATAATATTTTTCAATTAACCTACTTGCCACAATACCTATCACACCTTTGTGCCATTCATTGTGAAACAAAATGGTTGATTTTCTATCTAAAAAACTTGGATCGTTTTCAATTAATTCAAAAGCATGCTCAGTGATGGTTTGGTCAAAACTGCGGCGCTCATTGTTATGTTGATTAACTTGTGAGGCAATTTTCTTAGCATCTTCCATAGAATCTGCGGTCATTAATCGAACAGAATCTTTAGCATCTGCAATTCTACCCGCTGCATTTATTCTAGGTCCAATAAAAAACACAATATCATTTACCCCAAATTCTGGTTTATCTGGATAGGCCTCTAATAATGCCTTTAAACCATTATTAGGGTTTTGCTTTAATTTTTTAAGGCCGTAGTGCGCCATTACCCTATTTTCATCTAAAATGGGCACCAAATCACTTGCTACACTTACCGCACCCAAATCCAAAAAATTCTCTACTTCAACAGAAGGAACACCATGCTTAAGCGCATAACCTTGTATAAGTTTATAGCCAATTCCTGCGCCTGAAAGTTCTTTAAAGGGATAAGGACAATCTGCCTGTTTAGGATTTAATACGGCCACAGCAGCGGGAATTTCATCGCCAGGCAAATGGTGGTCACAAATAATAAAATCTACCCCTTTAGAATTGGCATAGGCAATTTTATCTACTGATTTAATACCACAATCTAATGCAATAATGAGCGAAAAACCATTGTTGGATGCCCAATCAATACTCATAAAGCTTATACCATAACCTTCGGTATAACGGTCTGGAATATAAAAATCTAAATGAGGATACCTTTGCTGAAAAAAGGAGTAAACAGTTGCCACTGCAGTGGTTCCGTCCACATCATAATCTCCATAAATAAGTATTTTCTGCTCAGATTGAATGGCCTGCTCTATTCTTGCTACCGCCAAATCCATGCCCTTCATTATAAAAGGATCATGCATATCACTTAATTGGGGGCGAAAGAACTTTTTAGCCTCTTCAAAAGTAGCAATGCCTCGCTGAACCAAAATAGTGGTTAGCACCTTATTAAGGTTGATTGCTTTGGAAAGTTCTTCCACAACATTCTTTTCAGGTTCTAATTTTGGAGTCCAGCGTTTCGACATAATTGGATTGGCAAGTTACAAAAAATTAGCTTGCTTCTTCAAACAAGTTTCCCGAAATCGCTCATCCCCTTTATTATCAAGGGGCTTCGACTTTACTTCAGATTGTGGGAGTGAACACTTATTTTTGTAAACCAATGGCATTAATTTTAGGCATAGAAACAGCAACAGAAGTATGCTCAGTGGCACTTTCCAAGGATGGTATCTGCCTTGCAGAACAAACCAATTTTGAAGGAAATTCACATGCGGCACAATTGCATGTAATGGTTCAAAATCTTTTGAAAGAAACCGGATATACTTTGCAGAACCTAGATGCCATTGCCGTAAGCAAAGGCCCAGGAAGCTACACGGGCTTAAGAGTAGGCGTTTCTGCCGCCAAGGGATATGCGTTTGCACTTCAACTGCCGCTCATTGCCGTTTCAAGTTTATATGCCATGTGCCTACAAGCAGCTAAGCAAATTCAACAACCCAATGCATTACTTGTGCCAATGATTGATGCAAGAAGAATGGAAGTTTATACTTGCATCAGCTCAATAGAGTTAAAGGAAATAGCTCCTGTTTCCGCAAAAATAATTGAACAAGATGCCTTTCTTTCTTTTCTCGGTTCGAACCAAATGTATTTCTTTGGAAATGGGGCAGAGAAATGTAAGCCAATGATCCAACATGAAAATGCCCATTTCTTGCCCAACATCGTTTGTTTGGCTAGTGGTATGATGCCATTGGCCGAGAAGGCTTACCTATACAAGACATTTGAAAACCTCGCCTATTTTGAACCTTTTTACTTAAAAGATTTCATCAGTACAAGTCCCAAGAAAAAAACTAAAGCAATAACAGAACAATGATTATAGAACAAATGTACACCAATTGCCTTGCCCAGGCAGCCTACTATATTGAAAGCAATGGAGAAGTTGCCATTATAGATCCTATAAGGGATTACCAAATATATATAGATAAAGCCAAGGCAAACGGCGCTACTATTAAATATATTTTTGAAACGCATTTTCATGCCGATTTTGTTAGTGGACATATAGACCTTGCAGCCAAAACTGGTGCAAAAATCATTTATGGGCCAAGTACCACCACTAATTTTGAAGCCTATATCGGTAAAGATAACGAGGTGTTTCAGTTAGGTGCTACCCAAATTCAACTGCTGCATACCCCAGGCCATACGCCAGAAAGTAGTAGTTTTCTTTTAATAGATAGCAATAAACAAAACCATTGTGTATTTACTGGTGACACACTCTTTGTTGGAGATGTTGGTCGCCCAGATCTATTGGATGGTGTTATTACCAAAGAAGAACTTGCTGGCTTAATGTTTCACTCTTTAAAGAAACTAACCGGTTTGGAGGATAATGTTATTGTTTATCCAGCGCATGGACCAGGTTCGGCATGTGGTAAAAACATTGGTAAGGAAACCTTTAGCACAATTGGTGACCAAAAGAAATCAAATTACGCCCTGCAACCTATGACGGAAGCAGCCTTCATCAGCGCAGTAACCGAAGGAATTGCTCCTGCTCCAGCTTATTTCTTTAAAGATGCAAAACTTAATAAAACAGGTTACCTCAATTACGATAAGGTATTAGAACAAGGATTAAACGCCTTAAATATTGAACAATTTAAATCAATGGTGGCAAATGAAAAAGCCATTATTATTGATTCACGACTGCATGATTTTTTTGAATTAGGTTTTATTCCTGGTTCATTAAATTTTGGCCTTAATGGTCAATATGCAATTTGGGCTGCATCCATCATTGACCTGCATCAAGCCATTGTATTGGTTTGTAAACCTGGCACAGAAGAAGAATCGGTACAAAGATTAACACGTGTTGGTTTTGATAATATCAAAGGCTACCTCAATGGAGGAATTGATACGTGGAAAAATGCAGGAGAAAAAATAGACATGGTTATTTCTATATCTTCTGAAGAATTCGCATTAGATAGTAAACACAATGCTAAAGCAGTTTTACTCGATGTAAGAAAACCTTCCGAATACGAGAATGAACATGTTTTAAACGCAACCTCAATGCCTTTGGCAGATATCCCAAACAGAGCAAGCGAATTAGACCCCAAGGCAGAAATCCTTGTGCATTGCGCAGGCGGTTACCGCAGCATGGTAGCTTCAAGTATTCTCAAAAAACATGGTTTTATAAACGTAAAAAATGTTTGGGGCGGCTTTGCCAAAATAAAAGAAGAAGAAGTAAATATTGTTGCGGCAAGCAAATAGCTTTTGGCCACTATCTTTACCTTGATTTTTTAACAATCTTCAAATAAGCCCTTCCAAAGGCTCAAGGACCAAAGGGACTTGGTCTTGCTAAACATAAAAAAAGGGAAGAAAGGCATTGCCTTTCTTCCCTTTTTTTATTGCATTTATAGGTGAGCTTAGCTAAAAGCCTAATAGCTTACCTCAACAGCGTTACCGATCCACTATAGGTATATTTCTTACCATTGTAGCTGGTAGCATTTACTTGGTAGATATACGCGTCTTGCTGACAATCTTTGCCATTATTAAAATCTTTTCCATTCCAACCTTCTAAAGGATCATAGCTTTCTGCGCTCATAAAGCTCTTATAGACCATTTGTCCCCAACGATTGAACACAAATATCTCTATGGTTTCAAAGCCTGTTGCAGCCACTCTAAATACTTG
>CANFSD010000153.1 GCA_947449515.1 Bacteroidota bacterium | reverse complement strand
ATCTGGCAGAAAAGTAATCAAAGCTAGAAGAGCTCGTGGTCGTAAGAAATTAACTGTTTCTGACGAAAAACGTCATAAGCACTAGGCGTAACAAAGCCCTTTATAGGTTTATCCTATTTTGGCGCATTCTGTTCACCCATATTGAATCCCGCTAATAGCGGGATTTTTTTATTTAGGCCACTTTGAACTTAATTTGTGCTGCAAAACCCATGAGTAGTTTCTCTTTACATAAAACCGAACGCATAAGCGCCCAAAAGCATATTGATGCCCTATTTGGCAAAGAAAGTGCTGCTATGGTTGCTTACGGCTTTCGCTTTTCGTGGATTTTACTCCCAGCACCTGCCCAAACTTGTGCTGTTCTCTTTATTAGCTCTAAAAAGAAACTAAAAACCGCCGTAGAACGCAACCAAAGGAAAAGACTCTTACGTGAGCTCTACCGACTCAACAAAAACCCATTGCTGGATTTCTTATTGGCGAATGAACTCCGTTTAGCCCTATCTTTGAATTATGTAGGAATGAGTCCGCTTAAAATGAAGACCCATGAACCTGCCTTTTTACAAGCTATTAATAAATTGATTCTTGCTGTTCAAAAAAATCATACAAGCACCCTTCCTGCTGCTCATTAGGCTTTACCAAATCCTACTTTCTCCCCTATTGCCCAATGCCTGCCGGTATACTCCCACTTGCAGCACGTATGCCATGCATGCCATACAAAAACATGGTGTTATTAAGGGTATTTGGCTCGGCCTAAAAAGAATTGCACGCTGCAATCCATGGGGTGGTCATGGCCATGATCCTGTGCCTTAGTCGGTTCGAACCGAACAATAAAATTTATTTGGACTTGCTGCGTTTTGATAGCTATCTGCTAAATTCGAACAAAATGAAAATGATTGCAAAAAAATTCCGCTGGTATTATTTATTAATACTGCTTGTAATAGGCTTTTTCTCTTTTAAAACTGCCGATAAATATTTTGAGATTTCTAAAAACCTAGAGCTCTATGCCTCGGTGTTTAGAGAAATTAACACCTATTACGTTGATGAAATTGATGCAGGGAAATTAAACAAGAAAGCCATTGATGAAATGCTGCGCACCTTGGATCCTTACACCAACTTTATTAGTGAGGCAGAGGCAGAAGATTTCCGTTTTCAAATGACCGGCCAATATGGTGGCGTGGGTTCTCAAATTGCACAGAAAGGAGATTACATTGTAATTACAGATCCTTACGAAGCTTACCCAGCGCAGAAAGCCGACTTACGCGCTGGTGATTTAATTATTAGTGTAGAAGGTAAAGATGTGAAAGGTAAAAATCCGTCTGACATGAGTAAATTACTAAAAGGCCAGCCAGGGACTGCCGTACATTTAGTAATTAGAAGAAATGGCCAAGACATACAAAAGGTAATTACACGCGAAGAAATTAAAGTAAAAAATGTGCCTTATTATGGTTTAATAAACCCTAGCACTGGTTATATTAAACTCACAGGTTTTACGCAAGAAGCTGGTAAGGAAGTGAGAGAAGCCTTGCTAGATTTGAAAAAACAAAACATCAAAAATTTAGTATTGGATTTACGTGGCAACCCAGGTGGCTTGTTAAATGAAGCGGTTAATATTGTGAATGTATTTGTGCCGCAAGGACAACAAGTAGTATTTACCAAAGGAAAAGTAAGTGAGTGGGATAAAAGCTACGAAACCCCAAATGGCGCAACAGACGTAAATATTCCTTTGGTTGTTTTGGTTAACAGGGGTTCTGCTTCGGCATCAGAAATTGTTTCTGGTACGATCCAAGACCTAGACCGCGGAATAGTTATAGGCCAAAGAAGTTTTGGAAAAGGATTGGTGCAAAGTACCCGTCCTTTAAATTACAATACACAAATAAAAATTACCACAGCCAAGTATCATACCCCAAGTGGCAGGTGCATTCAAGCTTTGGATTATAGTCACCGCAATGAAGATGGCAGTGTTGGTGCCATTGCAGATTCTTTGAAAAAAGCATTTAAAACAAAAAATGGCCGAACCGTATACGATGGAGGTGGCATTGATCCAGATATTAAAGTAGAAATTAAACCCTACTCGCAATTGGCACAAAACCTTTTGTTGAAAATGGTGATTTTTGATTTTGCTACCGACTACCGCAATAGCCACGAAAGTATTGGTGATGCTAGGAATTTTAAACTTACTGCTGCAGATTTTGCTGCTTTTAAAGCTTTTGTAGAAACCAAAGAAATTGACTATAGCACCAATACCGAAAAAGAATTGGAAGAGTTAAAGAAAAAGGCTGAACAAGAAAATTATTTTGAAGCCATAAAGGGTACCTATGAAACTTTGAAAAAACAATTGAAGCACGATAAACAAGCAGATTTGGATAAAAACCAAGAAGAGATTGTTTCGTTGATTGAAGAAGAAATTGTGCGCAGGTACTTTTTTCAAAAAGGAAGAACAGAAGCTTCCTTTGCACACGACAAAGAAATTATTGAAGCACTTTCTATTTTGGGCGACACAAATAAATACAACAATTTATTACGCCCACTTACCCCTAAAAAATAAATCCATTGGAATTTAGCGACTATATCATTTTAGCCTTGTTTGGCTCGCTCGGCGCCTTTATCTCCGGCTTTCTTGGTGTGGGTGGTGGCATTATTTACATTCCCGTATTGGATTACTTCTTGAACAAAGCCGGCATGCAAAACGATGTTTTGGTAAAAGCAATTTTGGCCAATTCTTTGTTCACCATTATTTTTTCTGGAAGCGTTTCTTCTTACAAGCAATACAAGGTTGGCAATTTCTTTCCCAAGCAAATAATACAAACCGCCTTACCCGGAATGCTCAGTGCATTTGTAATAACTTACCTGATTAAAAATGGCACATGGTATTCGAAAGAAATTTTTAACCTCGTTTTTGCAAGCATGTTATTGGTAATTGTGCTTCGTTTATTTGGTAGCAAAAGCAAAGAACATTTGCAAAGCGATACAGAAATGCCCGTTTGGAATTATAGCATAACCGGATTTTTTGCAGGAATTATAACGGCATTTTCTGGCTTAGGTGGCGGAGTGGTAATGACCCCCGTATTTACAGATATTTTACACCAACCTATAAAGAAGGCCAGCTCCATTGCCAATGGCGTAATTCCATTATTTGCTGTGGTTTTGGGTATTTATAATTTATGGGACGAACCCACACAACATATCAATAATTGGCAAGTGGGTTATATTGTTATTCCAGTGGTTTTACCTCTTATTTTAAGCACCTTTTTATTTGCACCTATTGGAGTGAAAGTTGCACAAAAAACACCACAAAATATTATTCGTTATGTGTTTGCTTCCTTTGCAAGTATTGTATTAATTAAACTCGTATATGAAATTTTTTACAAATAAATTTTCGCTTTTACTGTTAAGTTGTTTGCTTGGCGGTAAACTTTTAGTGGCACAAAATCTCCCAAAACCAGAAGAAGAAATTCTGCAATCATTGGAACACAATTTGGCCTATCTGTCTGACGACCACCTAGAGGGAAGGCTTATTGGAAGCAGAGGTGAAAAATTAGCTTATGATTTTATTATTGAGAATTTCCAATCCTTGAACCTTTTACCAAAAGGAGAAATTGGTTTTATACAAAGTTTTCAATTGAAGAAAATTGCCTGTAAAAATGCCAACTTGGTATTAAAGGTAAAAGGCAATGAAGTTCGTTTCGATAAAATTGCTCCAGGAAAAAGTTTCCCTTTATCATCGGCAATGCCGGGTAAATTTTCGGGCAAATGTATATGGGTTGGTTATGGCATTGAAGCACCTGCCTTGGGACATAATGATTATGCCAATATAAAAAGTGTGAAAGGGAAAATTGTGGTAATGCGCTTGGGTCATCCAGAATACAATAACCCACATTCACAATTGGCTGCCTATGCCAGTCTTGAAGCCAAAATAGATACCGCTATTCACAAAGGAGCGGCGGGTGTAATTATTATCAATACCCATGATGAAATTTTAGAACCAGATTTTAAACCCATCGTTAAAGCACCTTTTAGATCAGTACCTATTTATTTTTTAGGAAAACAAGCAGGCATTGACTCAAGCTCATTTTTAAGCACCAAAGCAAGTATGCAAATTGATACCATGAGTCTTCCTTTGGAAGGTCATAATGTAATTGGTTACATAAACAACAAAGCACCCTTAACGGTTGTAATTGGTGCACATTACGATCATTTAGGTTACAATGAATTGGGTGGTTCTACTTATAGAAAACAACAAAACGAAAAGCCCCAAATCCATAATGGCGCCGACGACAATGCCAGTGGTACTGCAGCATTGATAGAATTGGCTGAGTTATTACAAAAATCACCTTACAGAAACCATAACTATTTATTTATTGCCTTCAGTGGTGAGGAAGAAGGCTTATTGGGTTCGCATTATTTTGTTGACCATCCTACTTTTCCATTAGAGAAAATTGACTACATGATTAACATGGATATGGTGGGCAGATTAGATACCGTAAAAAATTCTTTTTCAATTAGTGGTACTGGAACATCTCCAAGATGGGATAGTATTTTGCCGGCTATACACCAAGATTCTTTGCATGTAAAGTATGATGCAAGTGGCACAGGGGCCAGCGACCATACCAGCTTTTACAATGTGGGTGTTCCTGTTTTGCATTTCTTTACAGGCAACCACAGTGATTACCACAAACCAAGCGACGATTGGGAATTGATTAATTTCAAGGGTGAATTGCAAATTATCAAATACATTTATAAAGT
>CANFSD010000152.1 GCA_947449515.1 Bacteroidota bacterium | reverse complement strand
TCTTGTTATTTAAAAATAATTGAATATTATTGCCAATAATTATACGGCATTATGAACGAAATTAACAAGACTTCAGGACACCCAAAAGGGTTGTATTTCCTATTCTTCACAGAGATGTGGGAACGATTCAGTTATTACGGAATGAGAGCAATCTTCATTCTATTTATGACCAAAGTCCTTTTATTGAACGATGCAGCAGCATCTGAAATTTACGGCAGTTACACAGGATTGGTTTATTTAACCCCATTGTTAGGCGGTTATTTATGTGATAAATTCCTAGGAAATAGAAGAAGTATTGTTATTGGTGGCTTTTTAATGGCACTTGGACAATTCTTCATGTTCTTAAGTGCTTCAACTGGTGGCTCAATGGGGGTTACATTGATGTGGGCTGGATTAACTTCCCTAATTATCGGTAACGGTTTTTTCAAACCAAACATTTCAACCATGGTGGGTCAATTATACCCAGCAAACGACAGAAGAATAGACAGTGCATTTACCATTTTCTATATGGGCATCAACTTAGGTGCGTTTTTCTCACCTTTGGTTTGTGGATCTATGGATTTCAAATGGGGCTTTTTAGCTGCTTGTTTGGGTATGGTGGTGAGTTTAATTTCATTTATTGTTTACCAAAAGAAATATTTAATATCTGAAGAAGGCAAAGAAATTGGTTTGCCAGTTAAGCCACTGGATTTAAAAAACATTTTAGTCATCATCGGTTCAATCGGAATTATTTTCTTCATGTTGAACTTCAAACAAATGTTCAAAAGCGATTTAGACATCATCAGTTACTTCATCTACGGTGCAATGATCGTTATGCCTATCATTATTTTAAGTGATAAGAGCTTAAGTAAAATTGAAATGAAACGCATTGTGGTTATTTTTATTTTAGCGTTCTTCGTAATATTCTTCTGGGGGGCATTTGAACAAGCAGGTGCTTCATTGACTTTATTTGCTGATAGACAAACAGACAGAACGATATTTGGTTGGGAAATGCCTGCTTCTTACTTCCAATCAATAAACCCACTAGCGGTTATTTCACTTGCTCCTGTATTCACTTTAATATGGGGTTTCCTTTATGTTAGAAAAATGGAACCATCTTCTCCATACAAAATGGCCTTCGGTTTGGCTTTAGTTGCCTTAGGTTATGTTGTTATTGCCATTGCCGTAAAAGGATTAGGCGTTGAAGACAAAGTATCTATGTGGTGGTTAATCGGTTTATACGTTATCCATACTATGGGTGAATTGTGCTTGTCACCAATTGGCTTGTCAATGGTTTCTAAGTTGGCTCCATTAAGATTGTCATCTTTAATGATGGGAACTTGGTTTTTAGCCAATGCTGCTGCTAACAAATTCGCAGGTACGCTTAGTGCTTTAATTCCTCCTACTGCTGGCGCTGAAGCCACTACTGCTCCAATCGTTTACCCTTCAATCCTTGGTATGCAAATTACCAACTTATACGAATTCTTCATGTTGTTTATTATCATGACTGGTGTAGCCGCTGCAATACTATTTGTATTGAGTTCATGGTTGCAAAAAATGATGGATGAAAAGAACACCGGTGCTGAAGCAGCATAAGGGATAAAATCTTTATAAATATTTTTCAATTTAGACAAACCTACAAAGTTATTTTGTAGGTTTGTTTTTTTATACCCAAACCTTATGTGGAAGAACCATCCTAGAGCATTACCTTTTTTATTTTTATCTGAAATGTGGGAACGTTTCGGTTATTACTTAATGATCGGCATATTTACACTTTACTTAAAAGATGTAGAAGCTGGTTTTGCGATGACCGAAAAAGAGGCCTCTGATTTATACGGAACCTTTATCGCCTTGGTGTTTTTAACGCCCTTTATTGGCGGTTTGTTGGCCGACAGATACCTAGGCTACAAAAATTCAATTGTGCTTGGTGGTATACTTATGGGGGCTGGTTATCTATTAATGGGCGTGCACAGTGTCAGTATGTTGTATTTGGCAATGACTTTGGTCATTGTTGGAAATGGTTTTTTCAAACCAAATATTTCTACCCTATTGGGAAACTTATATTCGACTGACAATTACAAAGACAAAAAAGACGAAGGCTATAATATTTTTTACATGGGCATAAACGTTGGTGCATTTATATGCAACTTCTTTGGCGCAGCCTTACAAATATTATTGGGTTGGAAATTTGCCTTTATGGCCGCAGGTGTAGGGATGTTTATTGGTGTTATCGTGTTTTTAATCGGCACCAAACACTATGCTGGATTCGACCAAAAGAAAGGCGTTCAAGAAGGCGACATGCCTTTTTACAAAATTGTTCTATTCATTCTATTGCCTTCTGTCATTTTCGGGGTGATCGGTTGGTTGATAAAAGGCGTTGCTTCCCCTATCAATACCGACAGTTATATTTTCGGATCTGACAGTACAGATGCTTTTATTTTTGCCTGCATACCTGTGGTATTTTTTTATGGCAGTTTGTATTTCAAAGCCAAGGTGGAAGATAAGCGACCAATTGGCGCTTTGCTTACCATTTTTGCCGTGGTGATTTTGTTTTGGGCGGTATTCAAACTCAATGGTTCTGCGCTTAACACTTGGGCTGACCGCTATACGGACAGACAAATTACAGGCAGTACAGAGACTGTTTTTAACTCTCTAAAACTATCCAAAGAAGTTGAATACAAAAAAGATTCTGTTGAATTGTACGACGCCAATTTCAAGCTTCAAAAAACCAATGGTGTTATTCAAAAAGAATTTAACTATCCATTATACTTTAGAAATGTAGCAAAAGAGAAATTGCCGGCAGAAGGTAGCAAGGTTTCACTATGGGCAACCAATTTAAGTCAATCCATTAATCCAGGTTGGGTTATTATTCTTACCCCATTGGTGGTTGCATTTTTCACCTTTTTAAGAGGGCGTAAAAAAGAACCGAGTACGCCGAGCAAAATTGCCTTTGGTTTGTTAATCTCTGCCTTATCAGTTCTAGTTATGGTTGCAGCGGTTCAAATAGGCGCTAATGGCACTGAAAAAGTTTCCGTGTGGTGGTTGGTCGCCAATTACGGGGTTATAACCATTGGAGAATTGTTTTTAAGTCCCATGGGCTTATCGGTGGTATCAAAACTCAGCCCTACAAACATTACTTCCCTAATGATGGGTGGTTGGTTTTTATCAACCTCAATAGGCAATAAACTAAGTGGGGTTTTGGCCAGCATGTGGGACACCTATCCAGACAAAGCCAATTTCTTTTGGATTAATTTTGCACTGCTTATGACCGCAACTTTATTGATGTTTGTCTTGTTAAAGCAATTGAATAAAGTGATGAAAGAAAAAGGAATAAACTAAGATAAGATGGAAGAAAAATACAGCTTAGAATCGATACAAAATTTCAAGGGTACTTACCCCAAGCAAATTTGGATACTCTTTTTAGTGGAAATGTGGGAGCGTTTTTGCTTTTATGGCATGCGTGCATTATTGGGATTGTATATTTCGCATTTAATATTGAGTGCCAATTACAAACCCTTAAGTTCTGAATTAGACACCAACAATGGCAATTCAGCAATCAAAAGTGAGCTCGTTCAAAAACAAGAAAAGTTTTTGGCAGAGAACAAAGAGGAATTAAACAAAGAACATCCAAGGTATTATATCGAAACCTCTCAACAATTGGAGCGCGACAAAGCGGAGAGTATTTCCAACAAGCGCTATGGATTAATCCAAGCCTTTATCTATGCCATGGCATTTATTGGTGGCATGTTTGCTGATAAATTATTTGGATTTAGAAAGTCGATATTCTGGGGTGGAACCTTAATGGTCATAGGAACATTTTTAATGGCTATTCCAGGCAGTTTTGCCTTCTATTTTGGCGTGAGTATATTAATTGTTGGAAATGGGTTTTTCAAACCTAATATTTCTACCATGATTGGCGATTTGTACAAACCGGGAGACCCGCGCAGAGATGCTGGTTATGGCTTGTTTTATGCAGGGATAAATATCGGTGCCTTATTAAGCGGTATTACCATTGCCTATATCGGAACTTCAATTAGTTGGTCATTAGGCTTCGCACTTGCTGGCGTGTGCATGGTATTTGGACTCGCACTGTTTATGTTTACCCAAAAAACCTTAGGCCCTATCGGTAAAACACAAGATGAAGAGAAATTCAATTTTAAAATCATAGGCATTAAACGAGGTTGGTTGATGATGGCTTTGTCATTGTTATTTATTCCGTTCTTCTTCTTGCTGATCTATTACCCATTTGAAGTGGACATGAGTTTTCTATTGGGAAAATTAGAGGGTGGCGTGGCGAATACGGTTCCTTTTTCTGATTTGTTTATGATCAGTTTAGCCATTGTTATTCTTGCCTACTTAATCATCACACTAATCAAACTTGCCAAAGAAGAGTTTGGCAAAATGTTGGCAGCCTTAATCTTAATATTGTTTTCAGTTTTATTCTGGTCGTTTTTCGAGCAAGGTGGTGGTTCACTCAACTTCTTTGCGGTTGGCAATGTCAACAGCCATGGTTTGAATATGACCTCCGTTAACAACTCAATCAATGCCCTATGGGTTGTAGGATTTAGCCCCTTAGTTGGACTGTTATGGGTATGGTTGGCGAAGAGAAATCTAGAGCCCAACACAGTGGTTAAATTTGGATTGGGCTTTGTGTTTTTAGGTCTAGGATTTTTAGTCTTCTACATCAGTAAAAACTTTGCAGGTTCAGATGGCAAAACCCCATTGATGTTGTTCTGTTTGGCCTATTTGGTTATCACACTTGGTGAATTGTGCTTATCCCC
>CANFSD010000151.1 GCA_947449515.1 Bacteroidota bacterium | reverse complement strand
GCACAAGCCTTATTTGGTAATCCAGATGTGTTGTTATTAGATGAGCCAACCAATGACTTGGATGTGGAAACCATTACATGGTTAGAGAACTTCCTTGCCGATTTTCAAAATACAGTTATTGTAGTTTCCCATGATAGGCACTTTTTAGATGCCGTATGCACGCATATTGCAGATATTGATTTTAGTAAAATTCAATTGTATACGGGTAATTATACCTTTTGGTATGAAAGTAGCCAATTGGCCTTGCGCCAAAAGGGCGACCAAAACAAGAAGGTGGAAGACAAGCGCAAAGAATTGCAAGAGTTTATTGAACGCTTTAGTGCCAATGCCTCTAAATCTCGTCAGGCAACCAGTAGAAAGAAATTGTTGGAGAAATTGGTGGTTGATGAAATAAAACCCTCTACACGTAAATACCCAGGTATTATTTTTAGGGCCGAACGCGAATGTGGTGATCAAATAATTCGTGTAGAAGGATTAAGTAAGAAAAACAATGATGGAAGGTTTTTATTTAAAGACGTTTCATTTGCTTTAGACAAAGGCGATAAGGTGGCTATTTTGTGTAAAGACCACATGGCTATTTCTACTTTTTTTGAGGTATTGATGGGAAATGAAAAGCCAGATGCTGGAGAATTTATTTGGGGTCAGACCATTACTACTTCCTATTTGCCGAATGAAAACTCTAAATATTTTGAGGGAGATAATAATTTAATAGATTGGTTAAGACAATATTCTACAGAAAAGGATGAGACTTATATCCGTGGTTTTTTAGGCAAGATGTTGTTTAGTGGGGAGGAAGTATTCAAAATGTGTAATGTATTATCAGGAGGAGAGAAAGTACGTTGTATGACCTCTAGAATGATGCTTACCAATGCCAATTGTTTGTTGTTGGACGAACCAACCAATCACTTGGATTTGGAATCTATTACGGCTTTTAACAATGCTTTGACTGATTGGAAACACAATGCAATATTTACATCACATGACCATACTTTTGTTCAGAGTATCGCGAATAGAATAATCGAGCTTTCGCCAAATGGCATCATTGATAAGAGAATGACTTATGATGAGTTCTTAGCAGATGAGCGTGTTAAAGAGCAGCGCGCAGCGCTTTACAGCGGCATGCCTGCTAGTTATTAATAGAATAAAGAGCTAAAAAATATCCAAAAAGAAAGCCACTTTGATGATTCAAAGTGGCTTTTTTAGTGCAATCTGAGATTTTTTTAAGAACCAAAGGCCGCTTACGCGGCCCCGGTCCAACCTTTACTCAAGCTACAGGGAACCTGTAGCAAGATCATTAGGAGGCGGGGCGTTTTTTAGGCTTTAGCAGGGATAAAATTTACCAATAATTACCTACATCTTGGGCAGATGATTCAAAGGTGCATTTTTTTTTCTTGCAGAAAACACTAAACAAATAAGTGGTTGGTTTGAATGTTTAATTGGTAAGCCTTTAAATTATATTGGCATACTTCTCGAGTGATTTTTGAAATACTTCGCGTTTTCTTCGAGATACTTCAACTTCTACTCCATCCATCATTACAACAACTCCACGGTCTCCTTTAATATACTTTGATATGAATTTGAGGTTAATCATATGCGAATGATGTACCCTGCAAAATCCATATTCTAATAGTAAATTTTCGTAGTCTTTCAAGGTTTTTGAAACTAAAATTGGTTTTGGCACATTGGCCAAATAAAACCAGGTATAGTTTGCATCACTTTCACAGCGGGTAATTTCTTCAATAGGAATAAATACCGACCCTTCAGACGTTGGCAAAGATAATTTAAAATTTTGCTTATTTGTTGTTTTGAGGTTATTAAGCAAATTATTTATTTGTTCTTTAGGACTGTGCTTTAGGGCTTTACGTTTTTCGATTGTTTTTAAGATGGCCGAATTTAATTCATCTGGGTCAATTGGTTTGAGCAGGTAATCTATTGCGCTAAATTTGATGGCCTTAATGGCATAGGAATCGTAAGCCGTTGTGAAAATAACATCAAAAGTTCTATTGGGCAGGGCGGCAAGTAAATCGAAGCCATTTTTGAAAGGCATTTCTACGTCCAATAAAACCAAATCTGGTATTTCTTTTTCTATCAAAGCAATGGCCTGGTCAACGTTTTCTGCTTCTCCCATTAATTGAATTTCTGGAATAGTTTTGAGCATTGCCTTAAGGGCATTTCTACCTCTGGCCTCGTCTTCTACAACTAATATTTTAAAGTCATTAACCATTAATAATAGGTATTTGCATCATCACCTTGGTTCCGCAAGCTAAATTATTTCTATCATACAAATCTATAATTTCTATTTTTGGTTTCGAACCAAATAATTTTTGTAGCGTAGATAGGCGGTCTTCCGTATTTTGAGCGCCTTTAGAATGATGTAAATTCAATTTATTTTTTTTGATTTCCATAGCAGCAGCGCGACCAATTCCATTGTCTTCGATGCTAACTTCTATGAGTTTTTCATCTAATTTTTTTAGTTGAATATGCAGGTTTTTATTTCCTTTTTTATACTGTAGTCCATGCCAAATTGCATTTTCAATATGGGGTTGAATTAGCAAGGTGGGTATTAATGCGTTGTTATCAATTTCCGGATCGATATCAAAATAATAGGTAAAGGAATTATTGAGTCTAAGTAATTCTAATTCGAGGTATAAGTTTAGGAATTCAATTTTAGCTTCTACACTTACATAGGTTAACTCAGAAATATCTAAAATCATGCGAATCAATTTGGCAAATTTACTAAGGTATTTTGCTGCTAATTGTCCTTCATTATTAAGTACAAAATCTTGAATAGAATTTAATGAGTTAAAAATAAAATGCGGGTTCATTTGTGCCCGCAGTGCCTTTAGCTCTAGTTCGGCAATCATTTTATTTTTAGCGCCAATTTCTTTTTCTTCTTTAATAGCATATTGAATTCTTGCATATAAAATTAAAACAATTAGGGCAGCCATTAAAATGGTTGCTAAAGTTTTAAACCACCACGATAGATAAAAAGGAGGGTATACCGTGAAGTACAATTTGGCCTCATTTCTACTCATATTACCATCTGGATTTTTTGCCTTCACCTTAAAAACATAATCGCCCGGAGCTAATTGCGCAAAGCTTGCAAACCGGCGTTCCCCAATTTCTGTCCAGTCGTTTTGAAGTCCTTCGAGTTGGCAGAAAAAAGCATGTTTTCCGCTTAGGTAATAATCTAGCGCAGTAAATTCAAACGACAAATAATTTTGTTCAATTGGAATTTGGTAATAAGATTTATAAGGTTTTTGTTCGTTGAAAATACTCAGATTTTTGATGTGAATTTTGCAGTCATTTGTGTCAAATGGTATTTGTGATGGGTTGAAATAATTGAAACCAGAAACACCGCCAAAATAGAGCATGCCATTTTTAGCCCTTAAGCTTGCAGCCTCAACAAACTCACTTCCTTGCACGCCATCGTGTTTTTGGTGGTTAATAATTTCAAAACTGCGTGTATTAATTACCGATAAACCCTTATTGGTGCTAACCCAGCAATTTTGCCCTAATTGGTCCATTTGAATGGCATAAATCATATTGTTGTTTAAACCATTCCCTGTATTGAAGTTTTTAATTTTTCCATCAGTTTGGAGCACATAAATCCCTTCTCCACCAGTTCCTATCCAATAATTTCCTTTTTTATCTGCCGCCACAACAGAAATAAATAATTGTTTCTTGTTTTTAGAAATTGGAATTACTTTAAAGGTTTTGGTTCGGCAATTGAATAAATGTAAACCAAATTCTGTGCAGATTAAAATCTCACTATCATTTTTTCTATAAAGGAAGCGAATATTATCAGTAGCTAATTTGGAGTTGCCTATGGTATAGTTTTCAAGCGTTTGATTTTTTGTCCGGTCAAATAAAAATAGGCCATCGGCGCCTGCCATCCAATAGGTATTTTTTTTATCTGGAAGAATAGATTTTATATCACTTTCGTAATTTTTTAGTTGGTTTTTTGTATTGATTTTGGAGATACTGTAATTGCTTAAATTAAAGGAATACAAACCTGCAGATGTGCCAATTAAGAAAAGATTTTTGTTGCTTGTTTCTGCTTTCATACAATTGCCTGAAAAGCCTGTATGTGTCCAATTTATGAGTGTTTTGTTGGCAGGGTTAAATACACCAATTCCGCCCACTTTGTTTTGTACCAAAATGCGGCCATCCGCAGTTTCTTCAAAACTTAATATTTCTTTACATTTTGAAAATTTGGTGGCAACAGATGGTGCAATTAAATTGAATTTGTAACTGAACGGATGATGAAGGTTTAATCCGCCAAAATTGGTGCCTACCCATAAGTTGGATGCATGGTCTACAAAAAGACAATTTACTTCATTTTGCGATAAACTTTGAAATTCGTCTTCTTTGTGTTGAATTTGAAATTCATGTCCCATTGTATCAAAAACAAGTATGCCTTGTTCGGTGCCAATGAGGTAATTGCTTTTGTATTTAGTAAATGAAGATGGTTTTGTGTATGGAGAAAGTCCAATAGATTTTTGTATACTAATTTTGTTGCCAATTAATGTGCCACTGTAAAAATTGTGGTCGGCTTCTATCCAGGAAATTTGCCTGTTTTCTTCTATAAAAAAATGGGTGATAAAGTAATTGGGGTGAAAGGTGTAAGCTTGAAGATGCTGGTTAAATGGGTAGTAAATAAAAAATCCAATGGAGGTGCTGATGATTACTTTTCCCTCATTTTGGCATTTTAAATCGGTTATTGGTTCGCTGATGCCAATATTTTTAAAAGACTTTTTTTCTAAATCATAACTC
>CANFSD010000150.1 GCA_947449515.1 Bacteroidota bacterium | reverse complement strand
GTAAAATGAGGAATCCTTTGCAATAAAATCATAAATATTTTTCAAGTCTTCAATTGCAAATTTCGACCAAATTATTTCTGCCATTTTTCAATAATTTCTTTCACTTCCTCATGAGTTTTTGTTTTGCCTTCCTTAATTTGCTTGAGACCGTTTTCGATTTTTTCAATAAAAATCAATTTTTCCATTAATATTTCTAATTCAAATTCTTGTGGAAGGTCTGTCATTGTCTCAATCACCATTTCTTTTTTCATGGTATAAATTTAAATTAAATTTTATTTTTTTTTAAATATTTCAAATTACTTTTAAAATCTACTCTTCCATCACCTGCATAAAAATCCTAAAACCTATGAGTGGACAAGGAATATAGCCCGGATAAAATTCGTTGGGGGCCTCTATCCGCAGCCAATCTACATTGGATTGAAAATTACCACCGGCACATTCACCTTTGCCACTTACCATTTCACTTACATTGCCAGCAATATGGTACATGCCTAATTTGTTTTGCTTGGCTTTTTTATCGTTTACCTTGTGTGTAAAATAGGGTAGCCCTTTTTCTTGAAAGGCATCATAATTTACACTGTTTTGTTTAGTTTGTAAATTGCTGTCTAGTGCAGCTTTACTAGAATCGTAGTAGTTTGCTTGCTTTGCTTTTGGCAAGGCTTGTCCCCATGGGAAACTGTTTTTATCATTGCTAATTCCTGCGGCATTTTCCCATTCAGATCGGGTAGGGATTTTAAATACTACCTTCTTGAATTTTCTTTTGGGATTGTTGTTGTATTGCTGGGTGAGCCATACGCAATAAAAATTTGCTTGTTCATACGAAACATTAACCAAAGGGAAATAATAATAGCTGGGATGGTGTAAATAGTTTTGGGTATAATTTACATTGTTCATGCCTTTGTCGCTCCACTTAGTAGTATCTGGCAATAAGCTTTGGTATATGGCTGGGTTCATTCTGCGTTTTACCGAACGCAAAAAAAGCAAATAATCGAGGTTGCAGGTTTCATATTTGCAGGCATAAACGCTTTCACTAATTGCCACAAAATTCTTCTTGAAGTCTTTAGGATCGTGCAAACCCTTGGGTATTTTTTGGCACCAGGCCATTGCACTTATTGCTATAAATACAAAGCTTAATACAAAACGAAGGCTTGGGCTCAATCTCATGTGGGAGGCTTTTTGTTGGCAATTTACATAATTGTTAAGAGCTTTAATAAATGGGCAAATAATTCTATTAATAGCTATCTTTGTAGCCGATGAAACACTTGGGTTTTAAAAAATGGGCATTTATGGTATTGGGAACCTTGTTCCTAATTAGCTCTTTTTTGCCTGGTTTCAACGAGCAACTCAATAAATTGCCCTCCTTGGTTAACCATTACCGTCACCATTTGGCAGAGGAAGGTTTTATTACCGTAGCAGATTTTATTGACATGCATTACAGCAAAGGCTCCCTGCACAAAGGAGAAGAAGATCACCAAGATTTGCCCCTTTACCAAAACAGTGTAAATGTATTGCATGTATTGGTAGAAGAATTGCCAGTTTATAATATTGAAACACCTATTGTAGGCGAACAAGAGCATGCTTGTTTTAAAAACGCCTTTTATTCTTTTAATAACCCGA
The DNA here is from genome assembly GCA_947449515.1 of Bacteroidota bacterium. GTDB lineage: Bacteria > Bacteroidota > Bacteroidia > UKL13-3 > UKL13-3 > B1. The sequence continues at coordinate 3,173 of CANFSD010000150.1, read as the reverse complement.
GTGGCATTTTTCAGCCACCGCGATACAGCTAAGTTTTCCTTTTTATTGGTCCTGCATTTTGCGTGGACTTCCATTATTTTGCAAGTAAGTAAATGCTTGCGGCTACCTTTATTTTAAATCGAAAATGTTAAATAAAATTATTGGATTTTCTGTCAATAATAAATTAATTATAGCGCTATTCACCTTGTTATTATTGGTGTTTGGGACTTATCAATTAACAAAATTACCCATAGATGCCGTTCCAGATATTACCAATAATCAGGTACAGGTAATTACCATTTCTCCATCATTGGGAGCGCCCGATGTGGAGCGCTTAATTACTTTTCCTTTGGAACAGGCCTTGAGTAATATTCCTGGTAAAATTGAAATCAGGAGTTTCTCACGTTTTGGCTTATCATTGGTTACCATAGTTTTTAACGACCAAACAGATGTGTATTGGGCGAGGCAGCAGGTGAGTGAGCGTTTGCAAGGGGTAAAAGACCAAATTCCGGCAGGGGTGGGAACACCAGAGTTGGGGCCCGTTACAACAGGGTTAGGAGAAATTTACCAATATGTGGTTCGACCCAAACCTGGCTTTGAAAAAAAATACGATGCCCAAGCTTTGCGTACCATTCAGGATTGGATGGTAAGGCGTCAGTTATTAGGTGTAAAGGGTGTTGCCGATGTGAGTAGTTTTGGTGGTTACCTCAAACAATATGAAGTAGAGATTGATCCCAACCGATTAAAAGCCCAAGGTTTGGGAATTCCAGATGTGTATGAAGCACTCAACAACAATAACCAAAATGAGGGCGGCGCTTATATTGAAAAAGGTCCGCAGGTATTGTTTATTAGAAGTGAAGGCTTAATTCGTTCTATTGAAGATATTGAAAAAATAGTTGTAAAAGTTTTACCAAACGGAACCCCAGTATTTGTAAAAGATGTGGGTGAAGTAAGAATTGGTCATGCCACACGCTACGGCGCTATGGTATATAACGATGAGCAAGAAGTGGCTGGAGCAGTTGTAATGATGCTCAAAGGCGCCAATAGCAATGAGGTGATCAAAGCGGTAAAAGTGCGCATTGCCCAAATTCAAGAAACCTTGCCAGAAGGTGTGGTGATAGATGCGTTTTTGGATCGAACCAAAATGGTAAACAATGCCATTGGAACTGTACAATCCAATTTATTGGAAGGCGCATTGATTGTGATTTTTATTTTGGTATTGTTCTTGGGAAATATCCGTGCAGGTTTATTGGTGGCATCTGTAATTCCATTATCAATGCTGTTTGCCGTAATTATGATGAACGCATTTGGGGTAAGTGGAAACTTGATGAGCCTTGGTGCGCTTGACTTTGGACTGATTGTAGATGGCGCGGTAATTATTGTGGAGGCTGTGATGCATGTAATTACGCATAGCAGAAGGTTCTCAAAAATTGTGGATCTCTCGCAAGGTAAAATGGACAAAGAAGTGAAACATGCGGCTGGTAAAATGATGAACAGCGCGGTGTTTGGACAGCTCATTATTTTAATAGTTTACCTGCCAATTTTTAGTTTAGAAGGCATAGAAGGTAAAATGTTTAAACCCATGGCACAAACAGTTGCTTTTGCTTTATTGGGAGCCTTTATTTTATCGCTTACCTATATTCCAATGATGAGTGCTTTGTTGTTAAAAAACATTTCGCATCAACCCAATTTTGCCGACCGTTGGATGGTGAAAATTGAAACGTTTTACAGGTATTATTTATTGAAAATTATTGCACATCCTAAAATTGTAATTTCAAGTGTATTGGCAATGTTTGTGGCATCTATTTTTGTGATGTTCCAATTAGGAGGTGAGTTTATTCCATCCTTGGAGGAGGGCGATTTTGCTGTAGAAACAAGGGTTTTAACGGGTAGTAATTTGAATGTGAGTATAGATGTTTCTAAAAAAGCAGCACATATTTTAAAATCTAATTTCCCTGAAGTTGAACAGGTGGTTTGTAAAATTGGGAGTGGTGAAATACCTACGGATCCTATGCCCATGGAAGCGCAAGATTTGATGGTGATTTTAAAAGACAAAAAAGAGTGGACCAGCGCCAAAACTTTTCCTGAATTGGCAGAAAAAATGAGTGCAGCATTGGCTGCTATTCCGGGTGCTACTTTTGGTTTTCAATATCCTGTACAAATGCGTTTCAATGAATTGATGACAGGTGCCAGGCAAGATGTGGTATGCAAAATTTTTGGCGAAGACTTAGATACTTTAGCAGCTTATGCCAGTAAAATGGGTGCCATTGCCCAAGGCATTGAAGGTGCACGCGATATTTATGTGGAACCTGTTACAGGTATGCCGCAAATTGTAATTAATTTAAAGCGTGAATTTTTAGCCCAATACAAATTAAATGTTGCCGATGTAAATCAAATTATTCATACGGCTTTTGCAGGCAAAGGTGCAGGCATGGTGTATGAAGGCGAACGCAGGTTTAGGTTGGTATTGCGTTTGGAAAAAAACCAAAGAACGCAATTGGATGATATTAGAAATTTATTGATTTCTATTCCTTCTGGCGGACAAGTACCCTTATACCAATTGGCAGATGTAAACATTGTGGATGGTCCGAACCAAATACAGCGCGAAGACGCCAAACGCCGAATTGTGATGGGCTTTAACGTGCGTGGAAGGGATGTACAAAGCATTGTAAGTGATTTGCAAGCCCGCATGAAAAAAGAAGTGAAATTGCCTCCTGGTTATTATGTAACCTACGGTGGTGCCTTTGAAAATTTAGAAGCGGCAAAATCGCGTTTGGCTATTGCCGTGCCGGTTTCTTTATTGCTAATTTTATTGCTCTTGTATTTTGCTTTTAATTCTATGAAGCAGGGTTTGTTAATTTATTCTGCCATTCCGCTTTCTGCTATTGGTGGTATTTTTGCCTTGGCATCGCGCGGTCTGCCTTTTAGCATCTCTGCAGGTGTTGGTTTTATTGCTTTGTTTGGTGTAGCTGTTTTAAATGGAATTGTTTTGATTGCAGAATTTAACCGACAAAAAACAGAAGGACTTACAGATTTAAAAGAAATAGTTTTGGCGGGAACCAAATTGCGTTTACGGCCGGTATTGATGACAGCCTGTGTAGCGTCTTTAGGATTTATGCCTATGGCATTAAGCAATGGAGCGGGTGCAGAAGTGCAACGCCCATTGGCAACAGTGGTAATTGGAGGTTTGTTAT
>CANFSD010000149.1 GCA_947449515.1 Bacteroidota bacterium | reverse complement strand
TCATTATTAGCATTTATCAAGCATGTTTAAAAACATTAAAACCATTCAATGGACACTGTTTGTGTTGGTGTTTTCCATTATAGTTTTTAGGGCCATTCATGTATCTGTATTCAATTGCGAAAGGGCGCGTAATGGCATGTTAGGCGATGGCTTTAGCGACAAGAACACGCTTTCTTCTGCCAATTATTTTCTAGATTCTGGATTTACACAAACCAGTTTTTTACCCGTACACGACTACTTTCCAAAGGATACCAGTTACCATGCTGTAATTTATACCCATTACCCCGCCCTTCCAAATATTCTTGCAGGATTTTGGGGTGTGATTTTTCAAAGTAAAAGCGAAACGGTGCTGCGCATTATTCCAATTTTATTATCTGTATTCTTTTTCTTCTTTATCTTTTTTGTGCTGAACCAATGGATTGCCGATGAACAAAAATCATTAATTGGAGCTGCATGCTTATGGCTTGCCAATTACTTTATTTGTTATGGCGACAATTTACACCAACATGTATATGGAGAATTGTTAAAATGGATTTATGTATATGGTTTATACCTTTACCACGAATCAAAAGAAAGTAAAAAAGGAATTTGGTTCGGCCTAATGCTCATTATGGTTGCCGAGGTAAATATAAGTTTTGAGCAACCTGTATTTTTAGGCATATTAACCCTTGGTTTTAGTTGGATTTACCAAAAGAAAATATTTTCATTTACCACAATTACCGCCGCGTTAATGGTGTTTATTGGATTTGGCTTACACCTTTGCCAAAATGCAAATTACCTTGGTGGATGGCAAGCTGCCATTGACGATATGCGCCATGCTTACACCTTTAGAGCAACAGGAGCAGATACGGTTGGTTATATTAAAGAAAGAGAATTTGGTTGGAGAAATTTATGGGAAATCCCTTTCGACTGGTTCAACAGAATGGAAAGGTTTTATGTGTTTCCAGGTTGGTTTATGTTATTTGTATTTTTGAGTGCCAGAAAAGAATTTAAAGCATCTTATCCCAAATTGTATCAAATTCAGTGGGCTTTGTTTTTTGCCGCTATTGCATGGAGTTTTGTGATGACCCAACATGCCTTTGTACATGGATTTACCAATAAACATTTTAGCATTTGGTATGCCTTAACAGCTGCCATTTGTTTACCAATTTATTGGCAACAAGTTAAAAATGTATTTGCTGCAAAGGCAATAGTACCAAAAACGCTACACGGATTAGCCATTGGCTATGCCTTGCTAATGTTTGTTACCCAACAAGTTTGGGAGGTTTGGTTAGAATTTGGGCTATTGTTTCCACATTTTGGCAGGTAAAATGGATGTGTGAGAAATCAATATTTTTAGTATAATTGAACACTTAAGAAATATAAAATGAGTAAAGCATATGTATTTCCCGGACAGGGAGCCCAATTTGTGGGAATGGGTAAAGATTTATACGATAACAATGAAACTGCAAAAGCATTGTTTGAGCAAGCAAATGAAATTTTAGGCTTTAGAATTACCGATATTATGTTTAGTGGAACGGATGAAGACCTTCGTCAGACCCGTGTTACACAACCTGCTGTGTTTTTACATTCAGTAATTAAGGCACTTACCTTACCAGACTTTCAACCAGGAATGGTGGCAGGACATAGTCTTGGAGAATTTTCTGCCTTGGTAGCCAATAAGGTTTTATCATTTGAAGATGGATTAAAATTGGTTTATGCCCGTGCCATGGCCATGCAAAAAGCTTGTGAAATGCAGGCATCTACAATGGCAGCTGTATTGGGTTTAGACGATCAAAAAGTAGAAGAGGTTTGTGAATCTATTACCAACGAAATTGTTGTTCCAGCAAATTATAATTGTCCGGGCCAATTGGTTATTTCTGGCAGTGTTGAAGGTATTAACCAAGCATGTGAATTAATGAAAGCTGCAGGTGCCAAACGTGCTTTAGTATTGCAAGTTGGCGGTGCATTTCACTCACCTTTAATGGAACCAGCCAGACAAGAATTGGAAGCGGCTATTTATGCCACAGCGTTTAATACACCTATTTGTCCTGTATACCAAAACTACGTTGCCAAAGCAGTTAGCGAGGTAATGGAAATCAAACAAAACCTAATAGCTCAATTAACTGCCCCTGTTAAATGGACACAATCTGTACAAGCTATGGTAGCAGATGGCGCAAGTGAATTTGTAGAATGCGGACCAGGTAATGTATTACAAGGTTTGGTTAAGAAAATAAACAAGGAGGCTGTAACCAGCGCTGCTTAAGCTTAAAGTATTATTCCAAACGTTCGCCAATTTGTTGGCGCCACATGGCATAATAAAGTCCTTTAAGGTTTAATAAATCTTCGTGCGAACCCACTTCTACCAGTTCACCTTTTTCTAATACAAAGATTTTATCTGCGTGCATAATGGTTGACAAACGATGTGCAATCATTACGGTAATATGCGCATGTGCAGCACTAATTTCTTTGATGGTATTACCTATTTCTTCTTCGGTAAGTGAATCCAAGGCGCTTGTTGCCTCATCGAAAATAAGCAATTTAGGGCTGCGTAATAAGGCGCGGGCAATTGACAAACGTTGTTTCTCTCCACCAGAAATTTTTATTCCACCTTCGCCTATAACACTATCGATGCCATTTTCACTGCGGGCCAAAAGGTTATGACATGCTGCTTGTTGCAAGGCAAGAATAATTTGTTCGTCGGTAGCACGTGGGTTAACAAACAGCATATTTTCTTTTATGGTACCAGAAAATAATTGTGTGTCTTGCGTTACAAAACCTATTTGGTTACGTAATTGGTCGAAATCAATCTTTTTGCTGGGCACTCCATTGAACAAAACTGCACCCTCTCCTGGTTGGTATAAACCAACCAGCAATTTAACCAAAGTAGTTTTACCAGCGCCGGAAGGACCAACAAAAGCAATAGTTTCGCCGGTATTAACGTTAAAACTAATATCCTTCAAAGCGTGGTGCTTACCTGTTTTATGCATAAAACTTACACCTTCAAAACTTAGATGCGTTATTGCTGGAATTTGAATTGGATTTGCTGGTTTTACCTCAACAGGCTTATCCATGATTACTTGAAAGTTCTGCAAAGAGGCTTCTGCTTCGCGAAAACTCATAATTACATTGCCCATTTCTTGCATTGGGCCAAAAATGAAAAAGGAATAGAATTGTAAGGTCATTAATTGCCCAAGTGTCATTTGATCTTTAAAGATCATATACATTAACAAGAACAAAATACTCTGACGCAAAAGGTTGACGATAGTGCCTTGCAAGAAACTGATACTTCTGATGTCTTTTACCTTTTCTAATTCTAAGCGAAGAATTTTCTGGGTAGAAAGGTTGAGGCGCTTCATTTCCTGTTGCGTTAAACCTAGGCTTTTAATCAGTTCAATATTGCGCAATGATTCGGTGGTAGATCCTGCAAGGGCCTTTGTTTGAGCCACTATTCTTTGCTGAACCAATTTTACTTTTTTTGACAAAACACTGGTGAGCATGGTAAGTAAGAAACTGGCACCAAAATATATAAGGATTAACCAAGGTTGAACTTGAATGGCATAAATAATAACAAATACCACTCCCACCATAGAAGTAAAAAAGATATTGATAAAATTGATAATGAACTTTTCGGCATCGGTTCGAACCTTTTGAAGCACATTCAGTAACTCACCACTTCTTTGGTCTTCAAACTCCTGAAAAGGCAGTTGCAAGGCATGTTTTAAACCATCTGTGTAAACTGCAGCACCAAATTTTTGAATAATTAAGTTGAGGGTATAATCTTGAAATGCTTTGGCAATACGACTCACCATTGCAACACCAATGGCCGCTAGTACAAGTAAACCAGCACCGCGTACAAAATCATCGTGGTTATAATCATGCGGACGGGTGGCATACCTATCTACCAATTTACCATAAATAAATGGATCCAACATGGAGAACATTTGGTTGATAGTTGCTAATAACAATGCCAAACCAACAAGATTTTTATACTTAGAAAGGTAACTTAATAAAATTTTCATGTTTCAAATTCTCCAAAGTTTTATTCAATCCGTGGCTCTACAAGTCGCATTTCTTCGCGCTCAACAGCCACTTGTCCAGCATGTGCGCCTTTGGGTTTACGTACATACTTTTTAGGTGTAAAAATTACCGGAACCCATTGACTTCCTGCAGCTGAGGAATAATGTGCCGCAATTTGTGCGGCACGTTCAATTACCGGATCAGGAAAGGGTTGTTGCGGTTTGTGTTTAATAATAACATGACTCCCACTTACACCCTTTGCATGAAGCCAAAGGTCGTCCTTGTGAGCAAATTTAAGGCTTAACTCATCATTGTTTTTAGCATTTTTACCCACATAAATTTGAAAACCCATACAATCAAATTTTCTAAACTTTTCTTTAATGGGAACAATTGCATGTTCACGCTCTTCCTTAATCCATGGCCTTAAGTCCTTTAATGATTGGGCAGATTCAATTTTAGTGAATTCAAGCATTAACTTATCTAAAACAGCTTGCGCTTTTTCTTTTTGGGCATGTTTAAGAGCCAAATCGTTTTTTCTGTTTTTTGCTTTTTGGTAGTAATAACTGGCATTGTCTGCTGCACTTAAATCTTTCTTTAAGGCAATGAGAATATTGTTATTTCTATAAAAATCAAAGAGGCTTACTTCTTTTTCGCCACGCGGAATTTGGTGTAAATTGGCCATTAAAATATTGGCAATCTCTTCAAAGGGTATTGCCTCCAGTGCATGTTGCAAAAAGGAATTGGCTCCGTGTAAAATACCTTCTTGCCTTTTTATTTGTTGTTTTACACGGGAGCTAATTTTGTTTTTTTGAAAAT
>CANFSD010000148.1 GCA_947449515.1 Bacteroidota bacterium | reverse complement strand
GACCCGCTTTAGCTAAGGCCGAAACGCCTGCAGGAGTTAATCCTACGCGATTTTCATTGTTTTTAATCTCTTTTGGAACACCAATAATCATAGTTGTAAAATTTGGGTCGGCAAACTTAGGATTTAAAAATGAATTCACAAATTTAAGTACCGCGATTTGCGAAATGCGTGACTAAACAAAAACTAAGGACAGTTCTTGTGGGTGTTTTTGAGCACCGAATCGGCAATAACAATGGGTGTTTTGGGGAATTTCTGTAGTACATAAACACAGATATCTTTTACATCTTCCCTGCTTAAATTTCTTACCGCTGGCATGGCCAAAGTATAGCTGTTTGAACCAACCCTTATTTTACCCTTCAAACCATTTTTAATAATACAAGGCAAAGCACCCGCATTTTCAGTCAAATAATCGGATTGGTACAAGGGTGGAATCAATTGCGCCAAGCCTGAGCCGTCCATTTGGTGACAATTGCTACAATAGTTTTTATAGAGCTCAGCGCCATGACTGATATTCTTCAAATCTACCAATTCACTGTCTGAGCAGGAAAACAAGAAAAGTAAACAAAGAAAAGTTATCGACCTCATTGTTCGTTTTTCAGTAAATCCATGTCAAGCATCAATTGGTCTACCTCTTTTTCATCGGTACCATTGTAAATGCCCCTTACCCTTCTTTGGCCATCCACTAATATAAATCCGCCACTGTGCACATAACCGCCTGGCTCAAGGCTATCTGGCAAGGCAGTAGCATAATAGCCCTTTTCTGCCAATTCGTAAATTTGTTCCCGCTCACCTGTTAAAAACATCCATTGGGTTCCGTCCGAACCTAAGCGCGTGGCATAATCTTTTAACAAAGCAATGGTATCATGTTCTGGATCGATGGTATGTGAAAGAAATAAAATGCCCGTATCGCCCTTGTATTTTTCAAATACCCTGATCATTTGTTTTTTCATGATAGGACAAATGGTAGGACAAGATGCGAAGAAAAAATCAGCAATGTAAATTTTGCCTTTAACGGTTTCTTGGGTAATGGTTTTGCCATCCTGATTGGTTAATGAAAAATCTGCAACTGTGGCATACAAAGTGTCTATTTGTAATTTACCATCAATCAAGCGCTCAACGGCAGCGCGGTTTCCAAGGATAGGTAATTTTTTCTTTTCAGAACATGCTCCTAAAACCAAAAGCATTGCCATTGCTACATAAACTTTTTTCATACCCATATTACTTTTTTGCCTTTGGCAGCAAGAAATGATGCTGCAAAAAAGCCCTGCAAATTAGCAAAAGGAAAAGGAATTCGTAAAATTTTATTATTGGGAAGAAGCTTATTGCCTTTCTTTCAAACAAGTTTCGGCAGCCTCAATGCTGGTTAATATTTGCTCTTTCACTTGGGCAATGGCCACTTCTTGGTTCTTCAAATATTTCAACGCAGTATCCTGTCCTATTGGTTCTTTATAGCTATGCATCCAATTCATCATGTCTGCATCTGCTTTGGTAAGGTTATAGGTAATGGCTTGTAAACTATCACCGCAATCTGCACTGGTGCATGAATCCAATAGGTTTTGAACTTGCTTTCTTAAATGCAACACCTTCCCTATCATGGGCATCACATAATCGTGCGTGGCCATTATTCTCGATTGCAATTCTTTAATTTCTGAACTTGAATTATCGGCATTATCACAAGATGAAATGGTAAATGAAAATGCAAAAACTAAAGTTAATACAACAAAATTTAATACACGCATGGTTATTCTCAAATGAGCCTGCCAAAAGTGAATAAAAAAAATTAAATTAAAAATGCCCTATAGCAGAATGTATTGTCACATTGCAATTAAAACGCAGTAAATTTAAGCCTTGGGAAAGCTCACATAAAAACTTGAGCCGCTGTTTTCTTCACTTTCCACCCAAATTTTACCCCCATTTTTCTCTACAAATTCTTTGCAAAGCATTAAGCCCAGTCCCGTTCCTTTTTCATTGCCTGTTCCCTGTGTGCTAACATTGGCGTGGGCTGTAAAGAGTGTAGCAATTTTTTCTTTACTAATACCAACACCATTATCTATCACAATAATTTGATGGAAACCCTCCTCTTCTTGTGATAAAATACCTACCGAACCACCTTCATTGGTAAATTTCAAGGCATTAGAAATCAAGTTACGAAGTATCAGGTTAACCATGTTTAAATCAGCTAAAATAAAGGCATCCTCATCGGTATCATTTTGCAGGCTAATATTCTTTTGAACGGCCATGCTGTGCAACATGTCACAGTTTTCGCTTGCCAATCTGTGCAAGTTAATTTTTTGTGGTGCCACTGTTACGCCCTTTAATTGTCCGCTTGCCCACACCAATAAATTCTCTAATAAATCAATGGTATTTTGCACAGATCCTGCTACTTCTTTCCCTAATTTACTCTGACTTTCGGCTTTGTAATCTGGATTGGCCACCAAATCAAAATAGAGTTTCATGGTGGTTAGGTTATTGCGTAAATCGTGGGATATAATAGAAAAGAAGCGATCTTTCACTTGGTTCAACTGAGTAAGTTGTTCCTTTTGTTTTTCTACTTCTGTGTTTTTTACTTCCAGTTCCTGCATGCCTTTTTTCAATTGTGCATTGATGCGGCGGTTCTGGGAAATGAAGAATACAAAAACAACAATCAGTAACAATAACAAGGCCGACAAAACAATAAAGAAGTTTTTTACCTGTTTGGTTTGTTTTAAATCCAGCTCCTTCAACAAATCTGATTGCTTAAATATTTCTATCTGCGCTTGTTTCTTTTCTGTTTCATATAATAACTGCAAATCGGCTGTTTTGCGCATGATACTGTCGTTAAACAAAGAATCTTTAATCTCCGAGCTCAGGGAGCGAAACGCTTTAGAGGCTCCTGGATTTTTAAGGCTTTTATATACCTCAGCCAATCCTTCATAAGCCTCATCCAATTCAATTTTCATTCCGGCTTTTTTTGCCAGGGCAATGGCTTTTCGGTATTCATTGTTGGCCGCTTCATAATCTTTTAGCAAGGCGTGTGCATTGGCTAAACCAATTAAACTTCTTACTTCTAAGGGTACAATTTTAAGAGGGCCAGCCAAGGCATTGGCATTGCTAAAAAAACCAATAGCAGCTTGGTTCGAACCAATAGTAATGGCATTGTTACCTAAATTAATAAGTGTGGCAGTTTGCCCTGCTTGGTTGCCCATTTCTTTGTAGGCGGCAAGGGCCTTTAAATAATAATCTCCTGCTTTTTTATGCTGTTTTTGACGGCCATAAATGGCTCCCAATTGCTCGTATAAATTGACCTGACGAAAACGGTCGTTTTTTTGTTCAAATAATTTCAATGCCTTTAAATTGTAATCAATGGCTTTAGAAAAATTATTGGTTCGGCTAAACAAATCAGCCAATGCCACATAGGTATTTAAACTACCAATAGAATTGCTGTGCGCCTCATAGAAGCGCAGGGCATCTAAATAATTTTCTAAGGCTATTGCAAAGTTTCCTTGGGCGTGAAAAATACTTGCAACAGCATATTTCAAATCTGCTTTCTGGGCCTGCATATCGCTGGTCTCACAAAGTACAATTGCTTTGCTTAAATAATCATGGGCAATGGCAAATTTGCCAAAGCTCATTGCCAAGTTTGCCAATTGCTTATAGGCTTCGGTTTGAACCGACACCTCGTTTCTGTTCTTTGCCAATTCTAAAACCTGTTCCAATTGCTGTTGCGCTTGAACAGGATTGACATACAATTTTGCTTTTGCTGCATTGAGTTGTACTTGCAAATTGCTACTGTCTTTTTGGGCCTGCACTTGGTTCAGCCAGAGTGAAAGCATAAAAAACAAAAACAAGTAAAACCGTTTGCACATATAAAATTGATAATAAAACTAGGCTTCTAATTCCATGAGTTTAAAACCAGATCCGTGTACATTGATAATTTCAAGTTTCGGATTGTCTTTTAAAACCTTGCGCAATTTATTGATGTACACATCTAAATTTCTGGCAGTATAAAAATCGTCGCGACCCCAAACGCTCAGTAATAAACTATTTCGGGTGAGCAATTGCCCTTTGTTTTTTACAAACAACTTTAACAATTCACCTTCAGTACCAGATATTTTTTTCTCTGCACCCAAGTAAAAAATCAAATGATTAGGAATGTCTATTTTCATTCCAGCCAATTCATATACTTCCTCTTTGATTAATATTTCAGGCTTACTAATTACACTGCGTTTTAATATTGCACGCAAACGCGCAATGAGCTCTGGTGTGCTAAAGGGCTTGGTAATATATTCATCGGCACCTAAACCAAAACCTTTTAATTTATCTTCCTCACTCCCATTGGCAGTTAAGAAAACCAAAGGCGTAAATGCATCTGTTTCTCGCATGAGACGTGCCAAATCAAAACCATTTCTTTTGGGCATGTTTACATCCAACAAGCACAAATCAAATTTTTCTTTTTGAAATACTTGCCAAGCTTCTTCGCCATCTTTGCACAAACGCGTACTAAAACCTGCCAATTTCAAATTCTCTTTCAATAATGTTGCAAGGGTAGTATCATCTTCTGCAACTAAAACATGTGGTAATTTTTCTTGGCTCATACGCGTTCAATTATAAATCGAATTTAAGCCTTTTTAGGATTATTAAAACAACTCGGGGCCAAGGCAAGCAGGCCTGGCTTAAAACCAAGAAGGATTAATCCTTGTTTTTTCAGCTAATCAAGCATTTAACAAATGGACATAGGCATTTATTAAGAAAGGCTTTAGAAATATTAAAGAAATTTTTAAGAGCGCATGGTACAATAAAGCATGCATTGCGGGATCTATTCGCTCTGCTTAAAGCCAATGCTTCTT
>CANFSD010000147.1 GCA_947449515.1 Bacteroidota bacterium | reverse complement strand
TAGGGAAACCTGCGCCACCACGACCTCTTAATCCAGATTTTTTTACTTCTTCTACCAAAGCCTCAGGGCTCATGGTTTTAATGGCCTTTTCTACCGATGCATAACCACCGTGTTTTCTGTATACTTCATAGCCCTGTATTCCAGGAACATGATCGTGTTCTAATAATAACTTTTTGCCCATGGAATTAATATTTATCAACCACTACTTTATCCAAATACGTTTTTCTCGAACCCTCTGTTTTGCATGTATCAAGAATACCATCTACTTTTTCGTAGGTAAGGTTTTCGTGAAATTGCGCACCAATTTGCATCATAGGTGCGGTGCCACAACTACCCAAACATTCTACCGATTTAAGTGTAAACATGCCATCAGGAGTTGTTTGACCTTCTTTGATGCCTAATTTCTTTTCAAGGTGATCAATAATTTCATTGGCACCTCTTAACCAACAACTGCTGGTACGACAAACCTCAATTAAACATTTGCCAACAGGTTTAAGGTTGAACATACTATAAAAAGATGCCACTTCATATACTTCCACTTCTTGAATTTGAAGTAAAGAAGCAACATATTGCATGGTGGTTGGACTTAACCAACCATCAAATTCTGCCTGCGCCAAATGAAGCAAAGGTAATAAAGCAGATTTCTGCTTTCCTTCTGGATACCTGGCAATGATTTTATTTGCCAACGCTAAAGTATCTTCACTAAATTTAATATCTGCCATAAGCAATTTTGTCGTTTATCTAAATTATTAATCTCTATTTGATTGGCGCTAACTTATGCATCCAATTCGCCTGCTATCACGTTCATGCTACTCATAGTAACAATAGCATCACTTAATGTTGAACCTTTAATCATTTCTGTATAGGCTTGGTAGTAAATAAAACTAGGGCGACGGAAATGCAAGCGATAAGCTGCTCTTCCACCATCACTCACTAAATAGAACCCTAATTCACCGTTACCACCTTCAACACTATGGTATACTTCACCTACAGGCACATCTGCTTCTCCCATTACAATTTTAAAATGCCAGATCAAAGCTTCCATATTATTGTATACTTCTTCTTTTGGAGGCAAGAAAAATTGAGGTACTTCTGCAAAGTATTTTCCTTCAGGTAAATTTTCTAAAGCTTGGGTAATGATTTTATGGCTTTCCCACATTTCTTGTTGACGCACCATAAAACGATCATAAGTGTCGCCGTTAACCCCAACTGGAATGATAAAATCAAAATCCTGGTAGCTGCTGTATGGATTCATGGCCCGTACATCGTAATCTACACCAGTAGCGCGTAGGTTCGGACCGGTAAAACCATAATTCAATGCACGCTCTGCGCTGATACCGCCAACACCAATGGTACGATCCATAAAAATACGGTTACGTTCCAAAAGGTTTGTAAACTCTCTTAGGATAGCGGGAAATTCTTTTAAGAACTCTCTAATTTTTTGAATACAAGCGGGCGAGAAATCACGCTCTAATCCGCCAATACGACCAATATTGGTAGTTAAGCGGGCGCCACAAATTTCTTCAAAAATATCATAGATTTTTTCACGCCATTGGAAAACGTAGGTAAAACCTGTTAATGCTCCCACATCTACGCCAATAACCGAATTACAAATAAGGTGATCTGCAATTCTGGCTAATTCCATAATAATTACACGCATGTAATCAACACGCTTTGGTGTTTGCACTCCAAGCAACTTTTCAACCGTCATGTGCCAACCCATATTATTGATGGGTGAAGAGCAATAATTTAAGCGGTCTGTGAGCGGAGTTATTTGGTAAAAAGGTCTGTGTTCTGCAATTTTTTCAAACGCACGGTGAATGTAACCGCATGTTTGTTCGGCATCAACAATAATCTCACCATCCATGGTAAGAATATTCTGGAAAATACCATGTGTTGCAGGATGTGTAGGACCTAAGTTTAACTTGGTATATTCGTTTTTGTGATCGAAATCGGTAATCGTATTTTCCATGTGCTTACCTTCCAAAATAATTATCGTTTTTATCTGTTCTAGTTGGATCCTCTAAAGGAAATTCTTTACGCATTGGGAAATAATCCATTTCCTCTACGTTCAAAATTCTTTTCAAGTTTGGATGCCCAATAAATTCTATTCCAAAGAAATCGTAGGTTTCTCTTTCTTGCCAATTGGCAGCACTGTATATAGAAGTAATTGAATTGATTTGCGGCGCATCAATAGACATATGGCATTTAACGCGTAAACGCAGGTTGTTTACCAAACTATGTAAGTGATAAACAACAGCCAATTCTTTACCTTTTAAATCTGGGTGGTGCATGCCACATACATCCGTTAAAAATTGCATTTGAATTTGCGGATGTTTGTTTAAAAAAGTAACAAGCGCTAAATTAATGTCCTTGCTAACCTCAATGGTTAATAAGCCATAAGGCTCTTCCACTGATAGGATGTTGGCTGAGAATTGGTCTTGCAATTCATTCAGCAAAAATGCATTGTTTACTTCACTCATTATTCTATACCGTAAGAGGCCATTAATGCTGCATACTCTGCAGAATTTCTTCTTCTCAAAGGTTCGTTTTTCACCAACTCTTGAATTTTGGTAATACCATCTATAATTTGTTCTGGACGAGGCGGACAACCTGGTACATATACATCAACAGGAATTACTTTATCAATACCTTGCAAAACAGAGTAGGTATCAAAAATACCACCACTAGACGCGCAAGCACCAACTGCAATTACCCAACGTGGTTCGGCCATTTGCAAGTAAACCTGACGAAGTATTGGGCCCATCTTTTTTGAAATGGTACCGGTAACCATCAATAAATCTGCCTGACGAGGAGAAAATGAAATTCTTTCCGACCCAAAACGGGCTAAATCGTAATTGGCAGCCATGGTTGCCATAAACTCAATTCCACAACATGAAGTTGCAAATGGCAATGGCCAAATAGAATTGGCACGCGCCAACCCAACCGCTTTTTCAAATGTGGTAGCAAAAAATCCTTGGCCTTCTAGGCCCGGAGGTGCTTCAGCTATTTGTATACTCGACATAATTATTTTTTTCTATTTGATTGGGGAATTACTCCCATTTAAGAGCGCCTTTTTTAAGAATGTAAACAAAACCCAATAAGAGGGTACTCACAAACAACAACATTTCAATGAAGCCATTTGGTCCCAATGCGCGGAAGTTAACAGCCCATGGATACATAAAAATTACCTCCACATCAAACATTACAAACAAGATGGCTGTTAGAAAATAACGAATTGAAAATGGCATACGCGCGTTGCCCGTTGAATCAATACCGCACTCGAATACGGCAAGCTTATCTGCAGTTTTACGTTTAGGACCAGCCATGTGGGAAACCACCATAGCAAAAACCACAAAACCTGCAGCTACTAAAAACTGCATGAATATGGCGAAGTAATCAATTGATGTAGACATACGATTTCATTAAAATGCCACGCAAAAATAGATTTTTACCCCTATTCTTGGCTGATTTATATCAGATTTTATTGTAATTTATTTCAACATTTATAAACCTATGAAATTGAAGTTCTTACGCGTTCAAAAAAGCGTCTAAAGGCATTATTTAGGCTTGTTTTGTCATTTTCTACCATTTCAAGGATCTGAATGGCTGCCAAAATATGGGTTAATTGCTCGTTTACGTCTTCACCCGCTACTTCAAAATCTGGTGCTAAATTTTGGCAGATTTTTGCTTCTGCTGCTTTCAACTCTGTTAAACTTTTGCTTTCAATCAATTTTTTGATGACGGCAGGCTGCATAATTATTTTGTGAAAGGTAAAAGTAATGCTTCCAATACTTCCAACTTAGCGGCGGTTTCGGTTCGAACCAACACCCCATTTTGAAACACAGCAAAAAAAGGCAAGGCATTAACACCAGCCGTTCTGCGTGCAATGGGATTTTCTTCTGCATTTACAGAAAAAAAGGTAAATGAATTAAATTTTGCCTGTTCGCTCAAGGATTCAAATTTGGGGGCAAACAACCTGCAGGTGCCACACCAATCTGCGTAATATTTTACAATTACATTTTCACCTTGCTTAATTTTAGCTAAAAAATCTTTGTCCTTGAGTTTACTTACCATTACCATAAAAATTTAACAATGACTTAGGCCAAAAGTTTTGTAAAATTTCGGTTCGAACCATTTGGATTATTGAATCTTTTTAGCCTTGGCTTCATTCCAAATGGCATCCATCTCCTCTAGGCTCATATCAATGAGATTCTTATTCATTTCTTTTGCACGCTCCTCAATAAATTGGAAGCGATGAATAAATTTTTGGTTGGTATATTCCAACGCATCATCTGGGTTCAATCCAGATTTACGTGCTAAATTAATAAGGGCAAAAAGTAAATCGCCAAACTCCTGTTCAGATTTTAATTTATTGTCACTTTGCGCCAATTCAATTTTTAACTCTTCAAATTCTTCTTGCACTTTACCCCAAACTTGATCGGTGGTATTCCAATCAAAACCCACCTGCGCGGCTTTGTCTTGAATACGCAGTGCTTTTACCAATGAAGGCGCACCTTTGGAAACACCACCCAAAACAGATTTGTTGCCTTCTTTGAGTTTAATTTGTTCCCAATTTTCTTTCACTTGGGCTTCATTTTCTACCTTTACATCGCCATAAATATGCGGGTGACGAACAATTAATTTTTCGCAAAGTGTATGAATAATATCGGCAATATCATACTCACCCATCTCGCTCGTAATTCTTGCATAAAAAACAATATGCAACAACACATCACCAATTTCTTTTTTAAGCTCTTTTAAGTCGTTTTTTACAATGGCATCAGACAACTCATAAGTTTCTTCAATGGTTAAATGACGAAGGCTTTCCAGGGTTTGTTT
>CANFSD010000146.1 GCA_947449515.1 Bacteroidota bacterium | reverse complement strand
TCCTCTTCTCTTTCGCTCGCTCCGTAAGGGGATGCAAAGGTAAGCGCTTTTATTTCTAATGCAAATATTTTTTTAAAATATTTTTTTTACCTCCCTCTTCTCTGCCACTTTCTCTCTCTCTTTAAGGGGCTGCAAATGTAGACCCTTTTGCGATTTGCGCAAATATATCTTAACACTATCTTCACAATAACCTGTATTTGAGTAGGAAAAATATTTATTGCCTTGCTAAAACACCCTATTTTCTTGGTATTTTGGGTCGAAACAAGTTAAAATAATTTGTTTTTATAAGAAGGACCATGCCCCAAATGGCGGTATGCTTTTTCTGTTACTTCCCTCCCACGGGGTGTTCTGGTCATAAATCCTTCCTGAATTAAATACGGTTCGTAGACTTCTTCTATGGTTCCAGCATCCTCTCCAATGGCAGTTGCTATGGTATTTAATCCAACCGGACCACCCTTAAACTTATCAATCATGGTTTTTAATATGCGTGCATCCATTTCATCTAAGCCTTCTTCATCCACATTTAAAGCATCTAAAGCAAATTGAGCTATCTCCATAGTAATGGTGCCATCTCCCTTAATTTGCGCAAAATCCCTGGTTCGGCGCAATAAAGCATTGCCAATCCTTGGTGTTCCCCTGCTCCTTCTTGCTATTTCATAGGCAGCTTCTTCATCTATTAACGACTTTAATATATCTGCCGATCTGCCAATAATGGTTTTCATTAAGGCTTTATCATAATACTGCAAACGTGCATTGATTCCGAAACGCGCACGCAAAGGTGCCGTTAATAAGCCACTTCTTGTTGTTGCTCCTATTAAGGTAAATGGCGCAACCTCTATTTGTATGCTGCGGGCGTTAGGCCCGCTGTCTATCATTATATCTATTTTATAATCCTCCATGGCAGAATATAAAAACTCTTCCACTACAGGACTTAATCGATGTATCTCATCTATAAATAATACATCTCCTTCTTCCAAATTGGTTAACAAACCAGCCAAATCGCCTGGTTTTTCTAAAACAGGACCAGAGGTAGTTTTAAAACCAGCTTGTAGTTCATTGGCAATAATATTGGCTAAAGTAGTTTTACCCAATCCCGGAGGGCCATGTAATAAAACATGGTCTAAAGCTTCCGAACGCTGTTTGGCTGCAGCCACAAACACACGCAGGTTTTCTATAATCTTCTCCTGCCCGGTAAAATCTTCAAAGGTTCTTGGTCGTAATACCCTTTCAATTTCTTTATCCGGACTACTTAGGTTCGATTCTTCTGCATTTAAATTTGGATTCCGCATGGCACGAACTTAATTATATTAAAAGAGAGGCACAAATTTTTATCTGCTAATTGTTTGGGTCGAACCGAAATTTAACTAAGCTATAAAGAAATATAGCAGAGATATTGATATTAACCTAAAGCATTTATCTTTACGGCAAAATTCAACTACACCATGAAACAGTTTCTGAAATTTATGTTCGCCAGTTTATTTGGCTTTATCCTTGGCGGCTTCCTTCTGCTTTTTATTTTCATAGGAATTATTGGTTCGTTGGCATCTGGAGATTCAAATGAATCTGCCATGAGTATTAAAGAAAACAGTGTATTAGAAATTAATTTGAGCTACATCATTCCAGATAGAACCACAAAAAATCCATTTGGAAATTTACCAATACCAGGCTTAGCCAAGGGAAAGGCATTAGGCTTAAATGATATTATTAATAATATTAATAAAGCGGCAAGTGATAACAATATTAAAGGTATATTATTAAGTGCAGAAGTTTCTCCGAACGCCTATGGCAACCTTGAAGAAATTAGAAATGCATTGATCGAATTTAAAAAATCGAAAAAGTTTATATATGCCTATGCCGAAATCATGGATGAGCACAGCTATTATGTAGCGTCTGTATCGGACAAGATTTTCTTAAATCCAAGTGGTGAATTATTGCTAAATGGTTTTTCACAACAAGTATTTTACGTTAAAGGATTACTCGAAAAAATTGGATTACATCCAGAATTGATTCGCCATGGAAAATTTAAGGCGGCTGGAGAACCACTTATTGCAGACAGAATGAGCGATGCCAATAGAAAGCAAATTGAATCCTATATGGGCAGTTTGTATGGTCATTTTTTGCAAAACATTGCTATATCTAGAAAGAAAGACCTTGCCGAAATGACCAGTATTGTGAATGAACTCAAAGTTCAAAGCGCAGAGGATGCGGTAAAATTAAAAGTAATTGATGGCCTTAAATACAAAGATGAGGTTGACAATGAACTGAGAAACAAATTGGGACTTGCAGATGGTGATAAAATAAATTTAGTTGGAATGGCTAAATATAAAAATGTACCCGGCAATACTTCTGTTTCTGACAATAAAATTGCTGTGCTGTATTGTGTTGGCGATATTGTGGGTGGCGAAGGCGACGACCAATCAATGGGTTCGGAACGAATTGCAGCGGCTGTTAAAAAAATAAGGGAAGACGATTCATACAAAGCGCTTGTTTTGCGCATCAATTCTCCTGGAGGTAGCGCATTAGCCAGCGATGTTATGTGGCGTGAAATTGTTTTATGTAAAAAGAAAAAACCTGTAGTGGTTTCTATGGGCGATGTTGCTGCCAGTGGTGGTTATTTTATTGCAGCACCTGCAGATGTTATTGTTGCGCAGCCCAATACTATAACTGGATCAATTGGTGTGTTTGGCCTATTAATGAACGCACAAGAATTATTAAACAACAAACTTGGCATCAAAATAGAAACTGTAAAATTTGGCGAATTCTCTGATTTAGGCAGCCCAGACAGACCATTAAATGAGGCCGAAAGAAAGGTAATTCAAAATGCCATTGACCATGTATATGGCGATTTTATTAAACGTGTGGCTGAGGGAAGAAAAATGTCGGAAGCTGAAGTAGATTCCATTGCACAAGGAAGAGTTTGGAGTGGCGCAGATGCTGTTAAAATTGGATTGGTAGACGAATTGGGTGGTTTAGATAAAGCAATTGCCATTGCAGCTAGGAAGGCAAAACTACAAGACTACAGAACCGTTGAACTTCCAGAACTAAAAGATCCATTTGAAGAATTATGGAGTTCACTTAGCAGTGAAGCATCTGTATATTTTATGAAGAGGGAATTAGGACCTAATTATAACGAATACGAAGCCGTTAAGAAAGCCCTTAGGTTCCAAGGAATTCAAGCAAGAATGGATTACCAATTGAAGATTGAGTAGGCTCTTTAAACCTAACGCATAAAAGGCATTCCTTTTAAACTTCTTCCTGCTCCTTGCAATTTGCCAATGCTCTTCATCATTTTGCGCATTTCTTCAAATTGTTTGAGCAATTGATTTACTTGTTGGATATCTGTTCCACTGCCATTTGCAATGCGTTTGCGTCTGTTACCATTAATGATATCTGGCGTTTTACGCTCTGCAGGTGTCATTGAATTGATAATAGCCTCAATTCCTTTGAAAGCATCGTCACTGATATCTATATCCTTTACCGCTTTACCTACACCAGGAATCATGCCCATCAAATCTTTGAGGTTACCCATCTTTTTGATTTGTTGTATTTGGGTATAAAAATCTTCAAAAGTAAATTGGTCTTTTAATAATTTCTTTTGAATTTTTTCGGCTTCTTCTTCATTGAAAACTTCTTGGGCACGCTCAACCAAACTCACAATATCACCCATTCCCAAGATACGTTGCGCCATCCTATCTGGATGGAAGGTATCAATGGCTTCCATCTTTTCGCCCATACCCATAAATTTAATGGGTTTGTTAACTACAGACTTAATAGAAAGGGCCGCACCACCACGTGTATCACCATCTAATTTGGTTAGGATTACCCCGGTAAAATCCAACACATCATTAAAGGCTTTAGCCGTGTTAACTGCATCCTGCCCTGTCATAGCATCTACTACAAACAAAATCTCTTGTGGGTTCAATGCTTTTTTGATGTTCCCAATTTCAAGCATCATTTGCTCGTCGATACTTAAACGACCAGCGGTATCTACAATTAAAACACGGGCATTTGCATCACGAGCAGCTTTTAAAGCGTTTTCGGCAATTTTTACCGGGTTATTGTTACCTTCTTCAAAATATACGGGTACATCAATTTGCTGACCCAAAACTTTTAATTGTTCTATTGCGGCAGGACGATAAACATCGCAGGCTGCCATCATTACCGACTTGCCTTTTTTCTGAATAAAGCTGGCCAATTTAGCGGTATGGGTTGTTTTACCACTTCCCTGCAAACCTGCCATTAAAATTACGGTTGGATTTCCGCTGAAATTGATCTCTTCGGTTTTCCCTCCTAGTAATTCAATTAATTCATCGTTTACAATTTTAACCATTAATTGGCCAGGAGAAACGCTGGTTAAAACGTTCTGACCCAAGGCTTTTTCCTTAACGGTATCGGTAAATTGCTTGGCAATTTTAAAATTTACGTCGGCATCAATCAATGCTTTTCTGATTTCCTTAACGGTTTCAGCTACATTGATTTCGCTAATTCTACCTTGACCCTTAAGGGTTTTAAACGCTTTTTCTATCTTACCACTTAAACTCTCGAACATAATTATCAGATTTTGGGAATGCGAAAATAATCATTTTAAGTTGAGTTCTTCAAACCAAAAACGATTGAACTTGTTTATGCTATTAAATTTGTAATTTTGAAATAACATAAAAACTATGAAAAAACTACTTGTAATTGGAACCTTAGCGCTGCTTGTTTATGCATGCGCAGGGAATGAAAACAACAAATCAAACGAAAACAAGGAGCAAGCCAATGGCCTATTAACACAGGCTCAGGGCTTATTCAAAGCACTTCCTGCAACTGCAGAAAATCCGGAAAATGAATTAACACCAGCAAAAATTGCTTTAGGTAAAATGCTTTA
>CANFSD010000145.1 GCA_947449515.1 Bacteroidota bacterium | reverse complement strand
TTACCACCACCCCATGTAAACTTTTTCTCAGTGCTTAAAGTGTTTGTAGCCATTTTAGAATTATGCTTGTTTTAGGTTATTAATTATCTGTATAGGTATAAAAATAAATAGAGATAGATCCAAAGAATGCCAATGAAATGCCAATAAGTGATACACATATTCAAATACAACAAGGCAGCCTTATGAATTTTATTTTGAAAAGATTGGATGAGCATAATGGCCATAAAAACCAAACCTGCTATCACGTGAAATAAATGCACACCAGAAATTACGTAAACAAATGAATTAGATGGGTTCGAAAAGGCAAAGAATACGTTGTCTGCAATTAATTGCTTCCAAGCATAATATTGTCCGAAACAAAAACCAATTCCTAATAAAAACGCAATACCGATGAATCCTTTAATGCGGGACATATTGTCTTTTTTAGCCGCAGAATAAGATAACTGAATGAATAGGGAAGAAAGAATAATAAGTAAAGTATTTACTGCAAACAAAGAGGGTAAATTGAATATTTCCCAATTACCTTCACCTCTTCTAACTATGTATGCCGATGTAAATCCTGCAAACAACATCACACTGGCAACAATTAGTAACCACAACACAAATTTCTTTGGGTTAATTACATAATTGGCCTCTTCGTTTTTTATTACTGAACTTGTCATCTTAAATTTTATCAATTAAATAAGCCAATTGAACCATTGGTAGGTATACAAATGAAGCAAACATCAATTTTTTAGCATCTGCCATTTCGCAGCTTCTAAATAATTTGTAAGAATAATAGCTCAACATAATTCCTCCCAAAGCACCAACAAATGCAGATACTATGCCACTCACGCCATATTGGTAGGGTAACATGCCAATTGGAATTAATACCAAACTAAAAGTAAGGGTTTGAAAAGCAGTTCCTTTATCTCTGCCTGGGTTAGAAGGCAACATCTTAAATCCCGCTCTTTTGTAATCTTCATCCAAAATCCAAGCAATGCTCCAAAAATGAGGGAACTGCCAGAAAAATTGAACGCCAAATAATATCAAAGCTACAGTGTCTATTTTACCACTTACCGCTACCCAGCCCAATAGGGTAGGAATGGCTCCAGGAAATGCACCAACCAACACAGATACTGGTGTAATGCGTTTCAAAGGGGTATAGATAAAAGCATAACTCAATAAAGCGCCCAATGCTAACCAACCACAAAGCGGATTTAAAAATGTACTAATAATTAATACACCACTCAATCCCATTGATAGGCTAATGATAGAGGCTTCCATTACACTCATTCTGTTTGTAGCCACCGGTCTATTGGCAGTACGCAACATTAATTTGTCGTAATCTTTTTCTATAACTTGGTTAATACCATTAGAGGCTCCTGTAACTAGAAATCCGCCCAATGAAAGCATAGCTACCTCAAACCAATTAATGGTTCCAGATACTGCTGTTAAATAAGTAACCACCGAAGAAAATACCACCAAGAAAGTAAGGCGAAACTTAACCAATTGGTTGTAGTCTGCCAGCTTTGCCCTGAGGTAACTTAGCTCCGTTTGCAACTTATTTGTATGTACTACTTTTGCTTCCACGTTTAAACGTTTTCTTTTATTTCTTTCATTTTTGTAAACACCAGGATGGCAATAAAAATTTGCATGCCTGCTGTTAAACTACCCAGGGTTAGATGCATACTTTGAAACTGTGAAGGGAAACCTAAGTTTGCCAAAACTGCTCCTGTTAATGCCTGTGTACTCATTAACAAAACCAAAGCCAATGCTGCTTTGTAAAGTATGGAATTGCGTTCAAATATTCTCTTAAATTGAATCATTAAATAAGCACTCAAGGCTAGGTTTAATAAACTCCAGCTTCTATGAAACTTAAAAATAATTCCCAATTGATCTGCCCATAGCATGCGGTTGTCAATATTACTTGCTACGCTGTCAACTGCTTCCCTAACTTGAGTGCCACTGATGGTTTGAACAACCGAGATAAACAAGGTAAGGAGTATAATTCCTTTTAAGGGTGGAAAGGATGCCAATAGAGGTATTTCAAAATCTTGACTGGCCGTAATGGTATAAATTAATAAACCTACAATGACCAATGCAATTAACATATGAATGGTAATCATATAAACTGCCAAATCACTTGAAACCACTTTAGCGCCAATCCATGCCTGAAAGCCAACAAGGAAAAAGGCCAATAAACTTAACCAAAATATTTTCTTGTTTTCACTTTTCAGGTAAGGTGCAGCAAATACAACAGTCAGTAAAATTAATAATCCAATAATGGCACCAATTAACCGATTGATATATTCTGTCCAAGTTTTAAAAACATTGAAATCTGCAATTTCTTTTCCAGCAACTGCAAACTGTGTTTTATAATCTGTTGGAAGCTGACTTACATCTGTAGGAGGTACATATTGTCCAAAACATTTTGGCCAATCTGGACATCCCATTCCACTTCCAGTGCTGCGCACCAATCCACCAATAAATATGAGAAAGAACACTGCCGCAATGGTTAATATCCCAAAGCGTCTAAATCTAATTTGTTTGTTTTGTGCTATCATGGTAATTATTTTTAAACGGGCTGAACCTACAACAAGTTTAAAACAATTTTTATGATTCTGTACAAAACCTATTAATGAACAGCAGGTAAGCCTGTTGCTTCTTCGTTAGGGTCGGTTTGACCAGCATCTGGAACATTTTGAGGAATGAAATCTTCTTGTGCACCTGGTTTGCTGTAATCATAAGCCCAACGGTATACATGAGGAATTTCACCTGGCCAGTTGCCATGTAAATGTTCTACTGGAGCAGTCCACTCTAATGTATTTGAATTCCAAGGATTTTGAGGAGCACGTTTTCCTTTGAAAATACTGTAGAAGAAATTTGCCAAGAAAATCATTTGTGCCAATGCACCCAAAATAGCTGCAATGGTAATAAATTGGTTCATGTCAACAAATACATTGAATTGATCGTAAGCAGTGTTTGCGTAGTATCTGCGCGGTACACCAGCTAATCCCATAAAGTGCATTGGGAAGAATACACAATAAGCAGAAATAATGGTTAACCAGAAATGGATATGACCAGCAGTTTCATTCATCATTCTACCAAACATTCTTGGGTACCAGTGGTAAATACCACTCATCATACCAAAAATAGCAGCACTACCCATTACCAAGTGGAAGTGGGCAACCACAAAATACGTATCGTGTAAGTTAATGTCTAAGGCAGCATTACCTAAGTAAATACCAGTTAAACCACCAGAGATAAATAAGGATACTAAGCCAATTGCAAACATCATGGCAGGGGTAAGTTTTAAGTTACCTTTCCAAAGTGTAGCCAAATAGTTAAAAGTTTTTACAGCCGAAGGTACAGCAATAATAAGGGTTCCAAGCATAAATACCGATCCCAAGAAAGGATTCATACCAGTGATAAACATATGGTGACCCCAAACAATAAACGACAATATACCAATTGCTAAAATAGAAGCAATCATAGCACGGTAACCAAAAATTGGTTTACGTGAGTTGGTTGCAATAACTTCAGATGTAATACCCAAAGCTGGCAACAAAATGATATAAACCTCAGGGTGACCTAAGAACCAGAATAAGTGTTGGAATAAAATTGGAGATCCACCAGTACGTTCAATACCACCAGCAAATTCGGCAACAATTTCAGACATATAGAAAGATGTACCAAAGCTACGATCAAAGATCAAAAGCAATGAACCACCTAATAAAACTGGGAATGACAATAAACCTAAGATAGCTGTTACCAAAAACGCCCAAATGGTTAATGGCAAACGAGTCATTTTCATACCTTTTGTTCTCATGTTAAGAACTGTAGCAATGTAATTGATACCACCCAATAAGGCAGAAGCAATAAACAATACCATGGCAATTAACCACATGGTCATACCTGTTCCAGAGCCAGGGATTGCTTGCGGCAAGGCAGACAATGGAGGGTATACTGTCCAACCTGCAGAAGCTGGTCCGCCATCAACAAACAATGAAAGTAACAATACCACTGAAGAAAGGAAGAAGAACCAGTATGATAACATATTCATGAAAGGTGATGCCATATCTCTGGCACCTACTTGCAATGGAATAAGTAAGTTAGAAAAGGTTCCACTTAAACCAGCGGTTAATACATAAAATACCATGATAGTACCATGAATGGTAATCAAGGCTAAGTAAAAGTTTGGATCTAGTTTGCCATCTTTACCCCAATGACCAATGATACCCTCTAAGAAAGGCATTTTCATATCTGGGTAAGCCAATTGCATGCGGAAAATAATAGACATCAACATCCCGATTGTACCCATAATAATACCGGTAATCAAGAATTGTCTTGCAATCATTTTATGGTCCATGCTGAAAACATACTTCGAAAAGAAGCCGCCTTCATGGTGTTCATGTTCCTCGTGACTGTGGTGCGTATTGTGATCGCTCATATAAGTATAAATATATTGTTCTTAAAAAGGTTAATTATTTTATTGCAACGGCTTTAGGAGCTACTTTACCAGCTACCAATACGCTTTGAGCGTTCAACCATTTTTCGTAATCTTCTTTGGTATCAACTACAATTAGCATTTTCATTCTGTAATGTGCGCTACCGCAAATTTTGTTACATAATAAAATATAATCAAATGTTGGTTTGCCCAATTTCTTACGCATTTCTGCAGTAGTAACAGTTGGTTTGAAGGAGAATTTTGTAGGTAAACCTGGTACCACGTTCATTTGAACACGGAAATGTGGCATCAAGGCGCTATGAATTACATCTTTAGCTCGGAATGCAATATCAATAGGTTGGTTAACTTCTAAATGCAATTCATTGGTGATAATATCATCATAAGAATTAACATCATTGGTATCAACCCCTAAGGCATTAACCTTACCTACTTCGCGGAAATTATGTGCACCTAATTTATTATCAGC
>CANFSD010000144.1 GCA_947449515.1 Bacteroidota bacterium | reverse complement strand
AGGATCAATAAATTCTGTTTTTGAACCATCAATTTCTACAACCACATTGGGCCTAATGCCTTCCAAAGCTTGCACAATCTGGTATTTGTGTAGGAAGCTAACATTGTTACCTAATTTAATGCGTATGCGTGGACCCATATCATCCAAGTGCATCACAGGTGCTTGGTAATTTTCACGCACAATAAAGAAAGACGAAATCACCATTCCTATGATTACCCCAATTAATAAATCACTAAATACAATGGCAATAATGGTTACTACAAAGGGGATAAATTGATACCAACCACGCTTAAATTGTTCTTTAAATGTTTCGGGGTGAATAAGTTTAAAACCCGTATAACATAATACTGCTGCCAATGCTGCCAAGGGTATTTGGTTAATGATGGGTACTAAAAATAAAATCGCAATTAAGATAAACGCGCCATGCAACATAGCCGACAATTTACTCCGCGCACCAGCGGCAATGTTTACCGAACCGCGCACAATCACAGAGGTTACAGGCAAGCCACCCATGCTTGCGCTTACCATATTTCCTATACCTTGCGCCACCAATTCTTTGTTTCCATTTACACGTTGTTTGTGTGGATCCAATTTTTCAATTGCCTCAATAGAAAGCAAACTCTCTAAGGATGCCACAATAGCAAGGGTAAAAACAATTTTCCAAAAATTTCCTTGGTAAAGAAAGGCAAAATGAGGGAAGGTAAAATGTGCCGATGCATCCTTTAAAAAATTAGAAGGCAAACTCACATAATGCTCTGGCGAAATATCGTTAGGATCAATAAATGTGTGAATGACAAACGCTGCCAAAGTACCTATCAAAACAGCAATTAAAGAACTGGGTATTAATTTAAATTGCTTTGCAAATTTATAATCCCAAAACACCAATACGCCCAAACTCAATAAACCAATAATGAGTACCGAATAATTTAGGTGCTGAAAGGTATCCAATAAATGGCTCATGGTATTGTCGTTAGTAGGAACTACCTCTACCACATTCTCTAAAACATCCTCTTTCCCAATACTAAAATCTTCTGCGCCAATTTCTTCTGCATCATAGCCCACCAAATGCGGAAATTGTTTTAAAATTAACATCAATCCAATAGCAGAAAGCATCCCTTTTATTACAGCTGTTGGAATATAATTAGAAAAAAATCCCATGCGCAATAAACCCAAGATGAGTTGAATTAAACCTGCAATAAAAACCGCAGTTACCAGCCCTTGGTACGATCCAAGTTCTGCAATGGAAACCATACAAATAGAAGTTAAACCTGCCGCTGGGCCACTTACACTTAAATTGGATTCACTAAAAAAACCAACTACCAATCCGCCTATTACGCCAGCAATTAAACCCGCCATCATAGGTGCACCAGAGGCATGTGCAATTCCTAAACACAAAGGAATGGCAACAATTACCAAAGACAAGGCTGCTGGTATATCCGTTTTTAAATGCTTAAAAGGTGGCAATGCAAAACTTTTCATTGCTGCAATTTACAGTTGGAAACTGAAATATTTATGTCATTTTTAATTCTTTTTAATGTGGTTTTTGGTCTTGATTGACAGGAGTCTTCGCCATTTTAAAAGGTATTAATTGGTAAATCCATATTTTTTATAAAAATTCGGACATGCAAGAATTGGAGCCATTTTTTAGATGGAGAGATATTTACCAGAGTGAGGAAGATCCGTCCTCTCCCTTTTATGAGCGCGAATACAGCGAATTTGAATTTACCAACCAAGTATACAACTACCTCATACACCCGCAATGGGATGAATTTGGTTCGCCCACCCTTTACGTTAAAATAATTTTTGCAGATTACCTCAAAGGCTTTGCCGTATTAGAATTTATTGGCGAATGGAACGATGCCATTCACAACGATATCATGTTCTTAAAACGTGAAGTAATTGAGCCACTCAACCTAAACGGCATTGATAAATTTATCTTAATTGGCGAAAACGTACTCAACTACCACAGCAGTGATGATAGCTACTATGAAGAGTGGTTCCAAGATGTGGAAGACGGTTGGATTGCCGCCATTAATTTCCAGGAACATGTTTTGGATGAATTTAGAAAAGCCAACCTCGATTATTACCTCAATTTTGGTGGCGAATTAGATACCTTTAATTGGCGTAAATTTAACCCAATGCAACTTTACAGCGAAGTGCAAAATATTATGCAACACCGCTTGGGATAAGGAGAAATTAGTTTCCGCCTTCTTTCATTTTTTCGGCATTTTCTGCCACCTGCAATTGGTCTATAAAAGTTTGAATATTGCCATTCATTACCTCTGGTAAGTTATAAGCGGTATACCCAATTCTATGATCGGTAACCCTGCTTTGCGGGTAATTATACGTACGTATTTTTGCAGATCTATCTCCGGTTGCAACCATGGTTTTTCTTCTGCTGGCAATACCTTCGTTGTGTTTTTGTAATTCTATTTCATACAATTTAGAACGCAACATTTGCATGGCACGTTCGCGGTTACCATTTTGCGTACGCTCTACCTGACAAACTACTACAATTCCACTAGGCCTATGCGTTAACATTACCTTACTCTCTACCTTGTTTACATTCTGTCCACCTGCACCGCCCGAACGGGCTGTTTGCATATCAATATCAGCTGGATTTAAATACACATCCACCTCTTCGGCCTCTGGCAATACCACTACCGTTGCAGCAGAAGTATGCACCCTTCCTTGGGTTTCAGTTTCTGGCACACGTTGCACACGGTGTACACCACTTTCGTATTTTAAAATGCCATATACATCTTCTCCACTTACCTCAATAATAATCTCTTTGTAACCACCAGCAGTACCATCTGTAAAGTCTACTACCTCTGTTTTCCAACCACGCTTTTCGCAGAAATACATATACATCCTGTACAAATCTCCTGCAAAAATACTCGCCTCGTCGCCACCTGTTCCTCCACGAATTTCCAATAAGGCATTCTTAGCATCTTCAGGGTCTTTTGGAATCAACAAGATTCTCACCTCTTCCTCTAATGGCGCAACTTTTGGCTCTAATTCATCGAGCTCCATTTTTGCCATAGAACGCATTTCATCGTCTTTTTCCGTCTTCAACATTTCCTTGGCATTTTGGATATTTCCAACCAAGTTCTTGTATTCAAAATACTTGTCTACAATGGCTTGCAAACCTTTGTATTCGCGGTTCATCTGGGTAAAACGTTTCATATCAGCCAATACATCAGGCTGACTTAATTGTTCTTCCACTTGTTTAAAGCGTTGGTAAATGGCTTCGAGTTTTTCTAACATGTTCTTTTTGAGAGGGCGCGAAGATAGGGCATCGGAAAGAAATTCCAATAATACTTACGTTTCTATTGCCCAGAATAGCCGTAAATATTGATTCCTTCAGCATTTAAGAGGTACAAGCGTTCCTTTTCAATACTAAAACTCCTAAAAATACTTTCGGGCAAGGGCATGGTATCTTTTTCCATGCTTTGCAGGCGGTAACTAAGCAGTTGATTGTTTTGGGCATGGTACAATTCATTTCCCAATACCTTTACCTTCAACTGTCCTTTTATAGGAATGGTTTTAATATAATTGGCAAATACATCAAACACCAATACCCCTTCGGCACTATCATTTACAAATACCCTAGCACCATTGTCAATTATTAAATTGGGCATAAAGTTTTCACTCTTGGTAAACTGCAACAAATTACCACTGGCCGCACTCAAACTTCCATCTTTATTGTATTTCTTGAGCTGTAAATCGCCCAAATCAAAAACCCAAAAACCATTGTTATAACTGCGGGCCAAAGCGGTGGCCTGCACAATACCTGCATCACTTAAATTTAGCTTTCCTCTAAAAGCCAAATTGTTGTCCAACATTACCAAGGAATTCATTTCCCTATAAAATAAATAGGGTTCCAATGGATTGCCTGCATCAATACTATGGATATTGCCTTGATACGCATAGTTCAAGGTGCCTACAAGCTTGCCATTCAAATCATATTTATACAATTGATTGGTATTGCTAATCACATACAAGTTTCCCATCGGGTCTGTTTGTATGGCTTTTGCCTGCAAGGCTATTTGCGCAATTAACTTCCAAGAAGCTTGAAAACTGGTGAAGGAAAGAAACAAAAGTAAGCCTAAGCAAAAGCGGAGGCTTTGCCTAATAATAGGAAAAATAAGCTGCTTATTCGCTTTCAAATTTTTCTAGTTTCAATTCGCTGCCATCAAAAACAGCATAAGTATTAAAGCCAATCCAATCGCCCAAGTTCACGTATTTTTGATGGGTATTTAAATCGTAAATCATTGGTAAATGGCGGTGACCAAAAACATAATAGGAAGAAGTATCGCCATCCTTAATTAAAGTTCTGCAATGTTGAATGAGGTGCTCACCTTCATCGTAAAAAGTGAAGTTGCCATCAAAGGTTTTTAATTTACTTCTATGACTGAGCCAATTGGCCAAACCCATACCAATGCTTGGATGAAAGAAGGCAAACAACTTTTGAAAAAACGGGTTGCGGTAAATGGCTAAAATCAATTTAAACCTAGCTTGCCCAGGACCTAATCCATCGCCATGGCCAATATAAAATTGGGTCGAACCCAAATGCCTTACAATAGGTTTGGCATGCACCTGCACCCCCAATTCTTTTTCAAAATAACCAAACTGCCATAAGTCGTGGTTGCCATGAAAGAAATGTACGGGAATCCCAGCGTCTGTAAAGCTAGCAATCTTGGCTTGCAAGCGCACAAAACCCTTTGGTACTACCAATTTGTATTCGAACCAAAAATCAAAAATATCTCCGAGAATAAACAATTCAGCACAATCTGGCTGTATTTGATCTAACCATTTTAGCAATCGTTTTTCACGTGCAAAACTGCTAGCGGCATCTGGAATGCCCAAATGAAAATCGGAAGCAAAATAGATTTTTTTCAAAGCTTAAATGATCAATCTTGTTTACGGTCGTCTATTAAAAATAAGATCAATTCCATT
>CANFSD010000143.1 GCA_947449515.1 Bacteroidota bacterium | reverse complement strand
TTTGTCTCTTAAGAAGTGCATACATCCTGCGCCTCCCTTGCCACTGCGGCAACAGATTTTCACATAATCTACAAAATTTGATTCAGCCATAAGTGTTTGTATTGTGCTTGGGCCATTGCGCCCGAACATAAAAAAGCCCACAAAGATAACCTTTATGGGCTTGTATAAAAAATTTAAGCGCGATTTATGCTTTTTCTATTTCAGCACACAAGGCATTGAAAATGGCTTCAATCTCACCAATACCGTCAATTCCCTTGTATTTGTTTTGCTCAGAATAATAGGTTTTAACCGGCATAGTTTCTGCATTGTATACATCAATTCTTTTTTGAATGATGGCAGGGTCTTGATCGTCGGCACGACCACTATCTGCGCCCCTTAACAACAAACGTTTGCGCAATTCTTCTTCTTCTACTTCTAAGGCCAACATAAGTGTAATGTTGGTATTTTTAGTTTCCAATAAAGTATCTAAAGCAGCTGCCTGTGCAGATGTACGCGGAAAGCCATCAAAAATAAATCCTTTTGGATCGGCATGCTTATTAACTTCAGATGCCAACATACCAATAGTTACTTCATCTGGCACCAATTGTCCTTGGTCTATAAAACTTTTAGCCAACACCCCCAATTCGGTTCCACCTTTGATATTTGCTCTAAAAATATCTCCAGTTGAAAGGTGAACCAAATGGTACTTTTCAATTAATTTGGCAGATTGGGTGCCTTTACCTGCACCTGGAGGTCCGAATAAAACTAGATTTAACATGGCTACTTTTTGATGCTGCGAATAAAAAGGAAAGTTTTTGAACTGCCAATGATTTTTGTAAAAAACAACTAAAGCGCTTTATGCTTCAATTAATTTGGCTTTACTACTATGAAGGTATGGTCGTAGATTACCGCATCTTTATAGAAAAACCTAATACGCCAAGGACCAGGAACTGCCTCAAATTCTTTCTCAAAAATATAGGTGGTATAGGTATCTGAATTGGTATTGACCCTATCTGAGCGCTCCACACGGTTAAAATGGTTTCCCTTTTCATCTGTCATCTCTGCAGGGAAATTCCAAACTTTTACCAATTCAATATTTTTTGGCATGTCGGTTTCGAACCTATACACAACACCCAAAGCATTGCCCACTTTTCCAATAATGGTATCAGTTTCTTGTAAGAGCGTTATGCCATTTACTATATTGTGGTTGCCACTGGGAGAGTTTGGATCGGCAATAGTATCTCTGCTATTTATTTGATAAGCGCCATGACTAATTTCTTGAAAGCTCATTCTACCATAACCCAACTTGGATTTTTTGTGGTGCAAACTGCTGCAAGCAACAAGAAAGAAAAGCGTAATTACGCCAAAAATATTTTTCATTGAAATGGATTTGATACTGAATAATTGCAAGCAATTAAGTGAAAAACAGACAAAAACGTGTAATCTCAAATAATAAACCTACCTTTGCGCTGCTAATTTCTTTTCAATTGCCAAATCTTACACCAAAAGCCTAAGCACTGAAAACCAAGGTGCACAAACAATTAATACCAAATAATGGCTAAATCACAAGAAACATTCAGTAAGAAAGAAAAAGAAAAATTAAAGCTTAAGAAGAGAAGAGAAAAGGAAGAAAAGAAAGCTGAACGCAAGGCCAACTCCCAAAAAGGTTTGGAATTGGAAGAAATGTTTGCTTATGTAGATGAAAATGGAAATTTAACGTCTACACCTCCAGATCCTAAGAAAAGAAAAGTAATTAACGCAGAAGACGTAAATATTGGTGTTGGCCGTCAGGCGCCAGCTGAGCCAGAAGAAGTATTGCGTAAAGGTGTGGTGACCTTTTTTAACGAATCAAAAGGATATGGATTTATTAAAGATGCCAAAAATCAAAATGGTGTTTTTGTGCATATCAATGGCTTAATTGACCAAGTAAAAGAAGGCGATAAGGTTACTTTTGAAATAGAAATGAACCATAAAGGTGCCAATGCTGTTAAGGTAAGATTTGATATTCCAGAAAAAGTGAAACCAGTAGCTAAAGTTGTTGCGGAAGTGCCTGCTGCAGTTGTTGCGCCAATGGAAGTGGAAGCCCCTGCAGAAATTGCAGAAGAACCTAAAGAAGAAAACAAAGATTAAATCTTTATTCACATAAAAAAAAGCAAGACCAAACAGTCTTGCTTTTTTTATGCCCTTTATTCTGTAACTTGATATAAATGGCGCAAATTTCTACCCAATCCATCATAGTCTAAACCATAACCAACCAAGAAATGGTTTTCTACCTCAAAGCCCACATAGCTCACCTCCAAAGGAACTTTGAGCGCTTTTGGCTTTACCAATAAACTGCAAATGGCAATGGATGCAGGGTTTTGCAATTGCAATTCTCTTTGCAAAAAATCAATGGTTAATCCAGAATCTATAATATCTTCTATAATAATTACTTTCCTATTTTGAATGCTTTGTGATAAGCCAAGCACTTGTTGCACCTTGCCTGTACTTTGCGTTCCATGGTAACTGCTCACTTTCACAAATTGAATTTCGCAGGGAATTTGAACACGTTTTAATAAATCTGCAGCAAAAATAAATGAGCCGTTGAGCACTGCAATAAACAATGGCGGCTCTTGGCTGTAATCTGCTTCTATACTCGCTGCAAGGGCAGTTACCCTTTCTAATATAGCAGTTTCATCTATGAAAATACGAAAGGTTTTATCGTGAATTTGAAGCGTTTCCATCAAGCAAAAGTAAATATTTTACAACAAGTACCACAAGACTGTGAGTTTATATCCATTCACTAAGTTTGGGAGTACTATTATTTTCAGGTTATTTATAGGGCAAATCCTTTGCAAATGGCTTTTTTATTATATTTTTGTTCAAATTGAAAAGGAATGAAGGTTAATTTTGAATGCAATTTATGTGGTGGTAAAAATGGTCATACCATCCCGTTTCGCTATGCTTTTAAAGAAAGATTTTTATGGGGTGTAAAATGTAACCAATGTGAGTTGGTTTCAATTTGGCCTAGACCTAGTGATGCAGAAATAGAAGAAATGTACGCGGAAGATTATTTTGCAGGCAGCGATAAACAAACCCACCATATGGAGGTTTCTTATTTGGATATTCTTTCCTCAGGTGATTATAAAGACGGTTTAAAAGTTATTCAAAAATATTGTGCTACGGGTAATATTTTGGATGTAGGTTGCGCCACGGGCAATTTCTTGTATGTGCTCAAACAAAACGGTTATCAGGTTAAAGGTATTGAATTATCAAGCTTTGCAGCAGAATACGGCCAGAAGAATTTTGGCATTGAAATAGTAAACAAACCCTATGCCATGAACCTGCTCAATGCAGAGCTTCCAGAAAACCATTTTGATGTAATTCTCATGGGTGATGTGTTGGAGCATTTTACCGACCCAACCGAAGCCATGCGTTTAACCCATAAAATTTTAAAACCAGGTGGTGTGGCTTTGATCCAATTGCCTGGCACACTTAATTTAATTTCTAGTAAAATTGCTTTTGGCATTTATAAATTAATTGGTTCGCAAAAAACCATGTATATTCCTCCTTATCACCTCACGGAATTTAATGCCAAAACTGCCACCAAAATGTTTGCGCATTGTGGATTTTCTAAAACAATAATCACCGAAGAAGTAAAACCACCTAGCACTATTACCCTTAGAGGAAACTTCTTTGAAAATGCTTTTAAAGTAGTTTTCCAATTTATAAACTACTATTTAAACAAGTGGTTTAAAGTTGCTGGAGACAGAATTATTATTGAAACTTATAAATAAAAAAACATGAGATCCATTATCTTACTTGCATTTACCCTTTGTGCAAACTTAGGCTTTACTCAAACTAGTATTACACTACAACCAGATGCTAGCCAAGGCAAAGATGCTTGGATTAACAGTGGACAACCGAGCAACAACTACGCAGATTACCCCAATTTTGCGGCAATTGCTTGGACCAGCGGTGGTGAATTTATTTCCAGAGGATTATTAGATTTTGATTTATCGAGCATCCCTGCAAATGCAACTATTAGCAGTGCCA
The DNA here is from genome assembly GCA_947449515.1 of Bacteroidota bacterium. Lineage (GTDB taxonomy): Bacteria > Bacteroidota > Bacteroidia > UKL13-3 > UKL13-3 > B1. Next base: position 949 of record CANFSD010000143.1, on the reverse strand, counting down.
AATTATCTCTATATTGTAATACAACTTCAGACCATACCCAATTGCATTCTGGCCTAAGTGGTTCAAACGCCTGCTACCTTCAAAGAATAACAAGTAGCTGGACAGAAAATGCGGTAAATTGGACCAACCAACCTAGTTCAACTACAACAAACCAAGTTACCCTAGCTGCAAGTAATTCTAGCACCCAAGATTACCTTGATATTGATGTGCTGAATTTAATAAAAGATATGAAGGCAAACAGCTCAAGCAGTTTTGGCATCATGCTTAAGTTGGTTTCAGAAGTGAAATATAGAAGTTTAATTTTTGCCAATAGCGATCATTTAGATGCTGCCAAAAGACCTAAACTGGTTATCACCTATACCTTGGGAAATACAACTTGCGTTAAAATTAAACCTAACGCAAACGATGGTAAAGATGCTTGGATAACAAGTAACCAACCAACTAACAACTATGGTGTTTATCCAAATTTTGCTGCCATTGCTTGGACAAGTGGAGGTGAATTTATCTCAAGAGGATTAATTGACTTTAACCTTAATTCCATACCAGCAAATGCAACTATCGAAAGTGCCAGCTTAGATTTATTTTGCAATACCACTTCAGACCACACGCAATTGCATTCTAGTTTAAGCGGTTCTAATGCTTGTGTTTTGCAGAGAATAACCTCCTCTTGGGCAGAAAACACTGTAAACTGGAACAATCAACCAACAACAACAAACAACAATGAAGTAAGTTTGGCGCAGAGTTCTACTGCTACACAAGATTATTTAAACATAAATGTTTTACCGCTCATTTCAGACATAAGAGCCAACCCAAGCAGCAGCTTTGGTATAATGATGAAATTAGTAAGCGAACTAAAATACCGCAGTTTAATTTTTGCCAATAGCGACCATGCCGATTCTACTAAATGGCCCGTTCTAACTATTTGTTATAAATTACCATCTGCTGTTAA
>CANFSD010000142.1 GCA_947449515.1 Bacteroidota bacterium | reverse complement strand
GACGCCTTATACTTTATACAATTCTGCCATTGAATTGAGTGCACATAATCCTTTGGCCTTAAATACGGTTTCGGAAATTATTAACTACGATAAATTTTACGGAACCAACTCATGGCGTCAGCAAGGTGCGAGTGCAGATTTTGGTTTTGATTTTGAGAAGTATTTAAATCATTTGCATGTAAGTGGTTTGATTACTAAAAACAGGCAAACCGATTATTTTAGCACACCTGATAGACTCTTGTCTGGCTTGACTTTGCAAGCAAAGGCTTTTCATCAATTGAGTTTAACATATAACCAAACCAATGTATTTGACGTGCAACATTCTGCTATGTTTTCTTTGGCACAGTTTAAAAATCAAGTGCAAACTTTTGGCTTAAGTGAACAATTGTTATTGTCTAAAATAAATATTGGTATCAATGCAGAAATGGGAAGGTCTTCTGTTAGCTATACGGAAATTGCCAATGCACCTGTGATACCTAATGGAACATTTTTAGACGCTGGATTTGATGTTCAAAACAAACAAAAATCTTGGTCGGCTGCTGCCAGTTTTAGAAGTGTAGAAACCAGTTTTAGGAGTATGGGTGCGCAAAGCAGAAGGGTTGATTTTAGCAAAACTGGTTTGGAGTATCCATACTATACAAATAGGGAAATCCCTAGGCCAGCCAATATGTTAGATATTATTAGTGATGGCAGTTATTATAATATGTTTTTGAGCCCGGATTTGAAGGCCTATAACCCTGCATATGAAAACATGTTGCCATATGGTAAGGCTACGCCAAACAGACAGGGAGGAGATGTTAGCCTTATGTATAAACCCAATAAATCGTTTTTTAAATTGGGTGTAGATGCTGCTTTGTACAATGAGATAACAGGACAAGGAACCACAAGTTTAAGACAGTTTACCAATGCCGAGGCCTATGCAGATTTGGCTTTGCATGAATTGTATAGGGGTAAAAAGAAATTGCAGATGAGTTTGTATGTACGTTCGCAAAACACAGCGCGTGCTGGTTTGCAAGGGATTGATAAAGTTGATTTGAAAACTACCCAATTTAAACTGGGTGTTTCATTTGAAGTTATTCCAAAGATGGAAATACAAATTGCTGGCATCTTATTGAAGGCTGATGGCAACGAATATTTGGCGCAGCGCAATTCTTACAATGAAATTATTTTCTATAAAGGCTATACAGCTCAGTTGAACGAGGCATTGTGGATTGGTGGTATTAATTACCAATTTAGTAAAAACAATTGTTTGAAGATTCAATATCAGCAGAGCAATTGGGACAATTTGTTATTGCCCGATAACCAATATAAAATCAATCGTTTTTCTGTTTTGTATAACCTCTTTTTTTAAATCAGTGATGAAGAAATTATTTTTAGTAGTAGGAATAGGTGCTTTGTTTTTTCTTGCTGGTTGTAAGAAAGACAAAACCATTGAAGGACCAGAATTGGTTGATATTTTTGGAGATTTTAACATCTTAGAACCCATTAAAGGTTCAAAGGCAAGTGTTGATTTTTCTAAAGGCGAAACCGTACAATATACCTGTAAATTGTCGATTCGTACCAATTGGACCATTGAAATAATTGGATTAAACAGTGGCGCTCGTAAAGTATATACAGGCAATGCGAAAGATTTTGTGTTGAACCCAATAGTATGGGATGGCACTATTTCATTTGCGCCATTTTTTCGAAAAAACGAACCTTGCGTTGCGCGTATGACGTTTGAATCCTATGCAGATACTTTGTATTCTGATACAGTAGTTATAACAGACGTAAAACCTACCCCAGCGGTAGATATTTTGTTTGATGATTTTGAGAGTCCGCAAAGGCCTTATAATACCTTTACGGAAGGGCAACAATCTTTTAATGGCACCTCGGTTAATTTTCAAGGGGTATCGCCTGCAGAGAAAACCAGGTTCTATGTTTTGGCCGGAAACCATGGTGCAACAGCCAGTTTGTTTTTATGTGGCATGAACCTAACGGCTAAGGCCAGCCAAGGAACAACAGACAATTATTTTAAATTTAGTACAGACAATCCTAAGAAAGTATTCTTCAATGCCTTTATCTATGGCTGGGGTGATAATAAAGCAGAGGTGAGCATAGAGTTTCAGGAAGATGATAATATGGATGGCATATACCAGCCAGCTGAAGAGGGGGCTTATACTTATCGCTTTCCTGTTAATTGGACTGGATGGAAATTGGTAAGTTTCTCTTATGATGAAACCAAAATATCTACATCTGGAGGCTTTGGAAACAGTGATAGAACAGGTCATAAAGATTTGGATAGAATTATTGCAGCGCAATTTTTATTGTTGGCGCAGCCAGGAACTATTGGCAATACTCGTGTAGGATTTGATTATTGTTCGTTTACTTATTTTAATCCTTTTAGGCCTTAAAAGCATGAAGCACTTTGTTGTTATATTGTTTGGAGCTTTACTTTTGAGTGCTTGTGGTGTGCATATGCACCAAACTCAATTAATAGATGAGTGGGGAACTACTTATGAAAATGCGGGTGTTAGGGTTTTTCAGGATGGAGAAATATACAAAGACAATACCGTAGATATTTGGGGATTGGAAAAAACAGATTGCAAAGATTTTGCGCGTATAGATACGGTTTCTTATAGCGGAAAATCAAGCATTAAACTAAGTTGGAACAAAGCAGCCAATTGCCCTTGGATTGGAATGGGAATAGGTTGGAATGGTTATGCCCCTAAGGATTTGAGCGATGTAATGTCTAATGGAAGTATTGAGTTTTATATACGCTCCGTAAGTGGCAATCAATTTATTCCTACATTGATATTTTTGTTAGAAGATTATGCAGGTGTGCAATCTGCCACTGCCTTAAAATCAAAACAATTATCGCATTATCCAATTGATGAACAATGGCAAAAGGTAAGTGTACCATTGCGTGCCTTTTTGCAATCTGCTGCTCCATTATGTGATTTTAGTAATATTAAAAGTTTGAATTTAGAATGCCAGGGTGAAGGTGATTTTTATATTGATGAGATAAGGATTGGAGGGATACAAGCAGGAAAAAATAGTTCGCAAAAATTTGGAGAAGCAATAAGCCAAAAATTCCCAGCAACGCTGTTTTCTGAGCAAAAGCAGGGCATTTGGGGTTTTGCATCTGTGCCTGGAAAATTGGTTCAGCTTGATAGCAATGAATTTTATACAGGTAAAAAATCATTGCACCTAAAATGGGATCAGGCTGCCATGGGTTCGAGCATTGGGCAAATTGGAATCAATTGGGAAAATTGGCAGGCCATTTCTTTGTCCGATACATTTGGCAGTTATAGTTTAACATTTTTTGCAAAAGGAAGTTCAGCATCTCTACAAAATTTGAAATTTGCTTTTGAGGATTATAATGGAAAAACTTGTATAATTCCTCTGGTACCCGGGTACTTGAATACAGCTAAGACCATTACAGGTTGGCAAGAAATTACCCTTCCGCTATCAGATTTCATGTTTGCCAAAAATGGCTTTGACACCAATAGGTTCAAGCAGTTTGTTTTGCATTTTTCGGGCAAAGGAGAGCTTTGGATAGATGATATTCATTTGAATTATTCAGCTATGTTGATTGATGAAATTCAAATTTTAAAAACTAAATAATATTTCGATAATTAACTTATAAATGCGCATTACAAAAATTCTATTTTCTATACTGCTCTTAAATTTACCCATGCATTTGTTTGCGCAAGATTTCTTGCGTTGGTCGGATGAATTTAATGGTACTTCCCTAGATACGAACTATTGGCAATACCAATTGGGTGATGGTTGCCCTGATCTTTGCGGGTGGGGTAATGGAGAGAGTCAGTATTACCAAAAAAGTGCGGTAGTGGTTGAAGGTGGACTCTTAAAAATTAAAGCTAAAAAGGAAGTGATAGGTTCAAGTTTTTACTCTTCGGGTAGAATTAGAACCATGAATAAATTTGATTTTGCATCGGGTAAAATTGAAGTACGTGCACGCATGCCAGTTGGAAGAGGTTATTGGCCTGCAGTATGGTTTTTGCCTACTGAAAATTATTATGGCATTTGGCCTTTAAGTGGTGAGATTGACATGCTTGAAGGAAAAGGTCAGGAGCCCAACAATACTTATGGTACCATTCATTACGGAGCGCATACACCGAATAATAAATATACCGGAACAACCTATACACTTCCGAGTGGTTCTTTTACTTCTGATTTTCATAAATACGGGTTGGTTTGGAAAAATGATACCATCAAATGGTTGGTAGATGATGTAGTTTATGCTACAAAAACGCGTGCCAATTTACCAGACTTTTGGTGGCCTTACGACCGCAATTTTCATTGCCTTATTAATTTAGCTGTTGGTGGAAATTTCTTGGGGTACCCAGATGCTACAACGCCTGATACGGCCACAATGCAGGTTGATTATATTAGGGTTTATCAGAACTTGGACGATCTATTTATTAGTGGTCCGGCCGCAGTGATGCGCTTAGAAAAGCAAAAAGAATTTTACATTCAAAATATTCCTGGTGCTACTTATGATTGGGAAGTTTCGAATGGTTTTACAATAAGCCAAGGAAAACAATCTTACCAATCAAAAATTGATTGGGGATTTAAGAGTGATAGTGTACATGTGAATGTAACCTATAATGGCAAAACAAGTAGGATAAGCAAATATGTGTTGGCCTTGCCAGATACGTGTAAGGGCATTATAGACAATGCAGAAAATATTAAATCGATTTATTGGGTAGGCGGAAGCGGCACCTATAAATCCTCGGTGGTAAACCCCGCCAAAGAGCCTATGAATAACAGTAATACTTGTAATAGGTATTACAGAAGTGGTGGCGCACAGTATGATGCCATGACCTTGTATTCTGACCTGATTCACCATGCGCAAGATTTTGAATCTGGCAAACTGATTTTTAAAATGAAAGTTTATACCACTGCACCTATTGGCACAGAGGTGAACATTAATTTAGAAAATTACGCCCTTTCAAAAAGCGAT
>CANFSD010000141.1 GCA_947449515.1 Bacteroidota bacterium | reverse complement strand
TGGACTAACAAACATGTTGCGCCAATTAGGCGGCGCTTTTGGTATTGCCGTAATGAACACATTTGTAACCCAAAGATTTGCTATTCATCGCGCAGATCTAATTACCAACACCGCTGCCAACGACCCCGAAATGATGCAGCGATTAAGTGGTGCTGCCAATATGTTTATGGCCAAAGGTTTAAATGCCATTGATGCCCAAACTGCTGCCTTTAGGACCATTGATTTTGCTGTTACCAAACAAGCATTTTTATTGTCTTACCTCGATTCATTTATTCTAATCAGTGTGTTTTTTATTCTAACCATACCTTTCCTATTTATGTTGCGTACGCAAAAAATTAGCGCGGCTACGCAAGCAAAAGTTGCAGAGGAAGCCCATTAAAATTTAGTTTATGTTCAAAAAATATTTTTTCTTATTTAGCCTATCAGTCAGTTTAAGTTTGATGCTGCAAGCACAAAATGCAAACGAGTTAAAAACACTCATTAACGAGTCGTTTGGCTACTTCCCAAAACTTCAAGAACTACAGCAAATACAATACATTGCAGAAGGTAAATTAAAAAGCACCCAAAGCGCCCAAATGCCAACAGTGGCAGGCTCTGTTGCGTATAGTTACATTGACCCTATCGGCCAAGTTAATTTTCCTGTGGCGCCAGGTGTTACAAAGGTTTTGCAGTTTCAACCCAATAATAATTTAAACGCATCTGTTGCTGCTAATTATGTGCTATTAGATTTTGGCAGATTGCATGCCGCTGTTCAAAAATCAAAGGAAGAATTAAAATATAGCAAGCATACCATTGACTATAATAAAACACAATTGGCTGCACAGGTAGCAGGAATTTATTACTATATCATTTACCTTAAAAAAGCCATCTATATTCAAGACAGTGTAATTTCTTATTTCCGTGAAAACAAACATTTAATAGAAAGTAAATTACGCAACGGAGATGCCTTAATGGTTGATTTGTATAATATTCAAGCCACTATAGATAGTGAACTTAACAGAAAAGTTGATCTAGAAAATGCCCTTCAAAAACAACTCAACTTACTAGAGTATACAACAGGTAAAAACAGCATTGAACAAAACAATTTTAATTTTGAATTCACAAAGGCAAAATTTGAAGACTACCTTAAAAATGCAGAAACGCAAAACAGTGAGTTTGCCCTGGCAAAAAGCAAAGTTTTGCAAGCACAAAGCGATTTAAGTTTTAACAAACGCCAACTAACACCTACCTTAAACGCTACGGCTGCGGCAGGTTTCAGAAATGGCTACCAACCAGATATTTTTCAAAACAGGTTCAACTATTTAGCGGGTGTAAGCCTAAATGTTCCAATTTATACTGGTGGCAAATTAAATGCACAAGTATTTATGGCGAACCAAAGCTTGAAGCAAGCAGAGTTTGGTTTACGTAGCTTAAACAACACCTTTAGAAAAGATATCAAACAAGCATTAATTGATATTGAAAGCAACGAAGCGCGATTGGTAAATTGCGAAAGTCAAGTTCAATCTGCACAATCTTTGTTATTGCTTACACAAAGCAGGTATAAAAATGGCGTGGCAACCTATTTAGATATTACCTATGCAGCCAATGGCCTTCAACGTGCAGTATTAGCGCGCTTGCAATACGAATACCAATTATGCATGGCCAAAATAGAATTGGCAAGGTTAAGCGGGCAGGTATACTGGTAATAAATTAAGGGCTGAGGCTAGCATTAAACTGAAATTAATTTAGTATACTTGAAAAGAAATTTCATTTTTTCTAATCAAGTAAAATGTCCTCAAAAGCCCTCATTTCCTTCAAATGCCCAAATCGCCCAAACTAAGAATTCTATTCTTTTTTATTACTACCCTTTTCTTGCAAACCATTGTTTTTGGTCAAAGGCAAACTGCTGTTGGCCAAAACAAAGAGATCGAAGACTTACACCAACAAATTAATGTTTGCAAAACAAACGATAGTTTAAAAGTTGACCTATATAACAAACTAGCACTGAGTTTTATTAATATAAACCCAGACAGCATGCTTTTCTGGGGAAACAAAGGTTTGTCTTTGGCTTTACAACAAAACTATAACAAAGGAAAAGCAGACGGCTATAGGTGTATAGGAATAGGAAGCTACCTAATAGGTGAAAACGTAAAAGCATTAGCATACAATAGAAAAGCCCTGGATATTTACACTTTAGTTAAGGACAAAAAAGGAGAAGCAAACTCATACAATAATATTGCTATTATTTACCATAACAATGGCAAATATGACCTATCACTTCAATACTATAAATATAGTTTAAACATCAGAAAAGAAATTAATGATGTGAAAGGAATTGGAGATTCCTATAATAATATTGGGAATACTTATACAGACCAAGGAAATTATTTGGAGGCGCTTAAAATGCTGTATTCAGGCCTTAAAATACGAGAAAACTTAAGAGATTCCTTTGGAATGTTTAACAGTTATCTAAATATTTCTGGTGTGTATTTCTATCTGAATAATTCAGAAAACGTCTATATCAACGCTAAAAAAGCATTCGAACTTTCTAAAAAACTTAACAGTGAACAAGCTACCATGGAAGCGCTTATTGCCATGGGTGGAAGCGCAATTAATAAGAAAAATTTTTCAACAGGCTTAGATTATTATTACCAAGCTGTTGCCATTGCAACCAAAAACAACTTTGAAGAAAGCGGAGCAATTGCCTTCGCAAATATTGGTGAAACCTATCTTAAAATAGGCATGCCAGATACCGCCTATGAATGTTTCAAAAAATCAAATATAATCTCACAACTTTTCAATGATGTTAATGGAATGGCAATTTGTGAAATTGGAATGGGGAAAGCCCTATTTGACCAAAACAAACTATCAGAAAGCATTTTACAACTAGAAAAAGGATATAAACTTGCCAAATCCTTTCATAGTAAAATTCACCTTTTTCAAGCATCTGAAGCACTTGCAAAAGCCTACCAAAAACAAAATAACCACGAAAAAGCTATCCAATACCTAAACACCTTTTTGGCTTACAAAGACAGCATGTTTGGTGACGAAACAAATAGAAAAATTCAAGAGGTAACCTTTAATTTTCAATTAGCCAATAAACAAAAAGAAATTACTTCTTTAGAAAAAGACAAGGCCATCCAAGAGCAAAAACAAAACTTTCAGAAATTGCTCTTAACAGCAATGGCATTGCTCATCATTATGCTGGTAATCTTTTTATTCTTTATCAATAAATACAGGCTAAAAGAACTGCATGCCAAAGACAAAATACTATCCCAAAAATTAGAAATAGAAAACCAAGCGGGCAAACTAGAAGACCTTAATGCCTTTAAAGACAAAACACTGTCAATTATTTCTCACGATTTAAGAGGGCCTATTTTTACACTCTCTCAATTTATTGAAATGATGGATGAAGATTTGTTAACCAAAGAAGACTATGCGCTTGCCCAAATAAACTTTAAAAATCAATTAAGCTCCATTGGCCTTCTTTTAGATAATACGCTCAATTGGGCAAAAAATGAAATGGCCAACAACCAAGAAAACATTCAGGCTAAAACCAATATTGCCATGTTGGTAGAAAGAAATTTCAAGTTATTTAAGGAGAATGTTTCAGAAAAAAATATTGAATTAGCGCTTCTAGGAGATTTAAACTTGCTGGCTTGGGCCAACCCAGACCACATAGATATTATACTACGAAACCTCATTAATAATGCCATTAAATTTAGCGGCAATGGTGGAAAGGTTAGTATTACCCTTGCGCAAGAAAACACCTCTGTGCTTATTCAAATAAAAGACAACGGAATTGGCATGAGCAAAGAAATTTTAACCAATTTATTTAGTTTTAAAACCAAACAAGGTAATTATGGTACCAAAGGCGAAAGAGGCGCAGGTATTGGCCTTATCCTTACCAAAGAATTTGTTGAGCGAAACAATGGAAGCATTTCGGTTAAAAGCAAAGAAGGTGAGGGAACCGTATTTACCCTTCATTTTCCAATTGCCTAATCCCTATTTTTTGCCTTCGTAACTTTGTACTTCGTTGTGAAAAAATTCTAGGCTTACACCCGCTCTTTTTAACATCTCCTCACTCTCTCCACCGGCATGGTATTTGCGTTCACAAACTACGCGCTTAATGCCGCAATTTATTATTAACATAGCACAAACCCTGCAAGGCGTCATTCTGCAATACAAGGTAGCACCATCTAGCGCCACGCCGTTTTTAGCGGCCTGACAAATGGCATTCTGCTCTGCATGTACCGTTCTCACACAATGTTCTGTTATACTATCATCCTCATGAATCATTTTCTTCATTTGGTGTCCTACTTCATCGCAATGCGGCAATCCTATGGGCGACCCAACATACCCTGTAACCAATAATTGGTTTTCCCTAGCAATAACGCAACCGCTGCGACCACGTCCACATGTAGCGCGTTTGCTTATTGCTTCCATTACTTCCATAAAATATTCATCCCAACTCGGACGAACATATTTTTCTTCTGCAATAACTCCCATCTTATCCTAAAATTAGATCCAATTGTTTATATAAATCTTCAAAAGTTCCGTTGTTCGTAAAGTGATAATCGGCCAAAGCCATACAAGCACTTAAGTTTTGTTTATTGGGATCGTTGCTGCTCAATTCACGCTCTTCATTGGCTGAAAATGTTTCAAAAGAAATTTGGTCTGTCTCCGAACCTCGCAACAAAATACGCTCGTATCGCAAGCGCCTGTCTGTATCAACAGAAAGTAAATTAAAATTACCTTTAGCCTTTAATGCCGTTACCTCTCCTACTGTTCTTATACTCTCAATAATACAATTGGCACCGCTTTTTTCTGCTTCCTTAAACAATTCCTCTGCAATAAAACTTGGCGAATTCGCCGCACGCAATTCATTGGCGGTATGGGTAAGCGAATCGCGGTTTACCTCTTTTCCAGCAGCCTTAATAATTTGTATCAAATAGCCTCTAACCGAAAAATGTTGAAAGCCATGATGCGTAGTTAAATAATCTACAATGGTTCCTTTGCCCGCTCC
>CANFSD010000140.1 GCA_947449515.1 Bacteroidota bacterium | reverse complement strand
TAATAAACGAAATACTCCTACAGGAAAAGATACCACAGCAAAGAAAGTTAAGGAAATAATTTTTTCTATTCCTAAGCTATTTCTCCTGGTAAAGAGCAATCTATTTCGGGTTTGGTAATACATTTTTAGCGGACTGTTTTTTCCAACGCTCATTGATTCTTTATGGTAAACCAGCGAACTACCGCAATACCAAATTTCAAACCCTGCAGCTTTGGCACGTTCACAAAAATCCAATTCTTCGTAATAAAGAAAAAATGCTTCGTTCATTAAACCAATGGTGGCAAAGGCATTTCTACTTACCATCATAGCTGCACCATGTGCCATTTCGGTAATGCAATTACCGTTATAGCTCCCATTATCTAAGGCTTGGTAGGCAATGGTAAAAGCCCTTCCAGTATACTTATTAAAACCAGAACTGCCTGCAAATTGTAAGCGGTTCTTTTCAGCATAATAGCATATTTTAGAAGAGACCACCCCAATTTTTTCGTTGGATTCCATTAAAGATACCAATGGTTCCAAAAAAGAGGGGGCTACTTCTGTATCGTTATTGAGCAGTAAAATATATTTTCCTTTAGAGGCCTGAATGGCTAAATTATTTCCCGCAGCAAAACCAAGATTCTCCTTGCTAAAAATAAAATTACAGGCAGGAAATTTTGATTGCAAGGGTGCTATGGATTCTGCAGAACCATTGTCGACCACAAAAATTTCAACAGACTTATAGGTAATTGCTTGCAATGATTCCAGTAATGCCTCGGTTTCTTGCAGCCCATTAAAATTTACAGTTACAATGCTAATGAGGGGTAGACTGGTCATTATTTGATGGGAATCGGTTTGGGTATTTTCTCATCATAGGAATCGGCAGTGGTGAGCATTGCCATAGAAATATACATCAATGCCCCAAGTGGTGCTTGACCAAATACTGGATTTCCAAAACTGGCTACTACTATACCCATAAAGCCTCCAAACAAAGCCAACATTTTTTGCTTAGAATCAGCATTTTCAATTCGCCTTATTTTCACCACCCCCATTACAATAACAAAGGCTAAACCCAAGGCATAAAAGGTTAATCCTATAATTCCATTTTCAACCCAAATTTTTACAAACCAACTATCGGTGGGTAATTTATTTAAATAGCTTTCTGGATAAAATCTTAGCGCCCAAGAATCTGTTGTACCAATGCCCGAACCAAAAGGACGTGCCTCTAAATACTCCTTAATTTTCTCTTGGTTATTTAATCGAACCAATAAGGAAGCTTCTTTAGGATCGAGAGCAGTTCTTATTCTATAAACTTGGTAATTGGTATTACCAATAAAGGTAAATTTTAGGAATGCAAAAGTTAACAAAATCATTAAAATACCGGGCACTAAAACCTTAAACTTTCTAATCATTAGAAGATAGGCTACCAAGCCAAAGAAAATAACAAAAATAGGCCCACGGCTGCCAGAGGTACTCATTCCAAGAAAGCAAACAATAAAGGCCATTGCATACCAAAATTTTGTTTTACGCTTGTAAGGACCAAATGCCATTATGAGTGCAATAAAAGCGATGTAAGCCATGGTTACACCAAACTGACCTGCATCTGAATAAAAAGAAAAGGCACGTAGTTGACCATCTAGCACATGGGTTATTTTCCCTCCTGCTTCTAACCAAGCATTCTCATAAGGATCGAGGCCAATATTTATTTGCTTCCAACCCCATATAGCACTGATAACGCCCCATGTTATAACAATCTTTATAAATTGATTGAGGTGCTCTTTTTTATTAAATAATAACAGGGTTAAAGGAATGGTTTGAATGGCATAAAAGGAAACAGCCCTTACCGCATATATCCAAGATTTAAAATTATCTGCTTCCGGGTTAAAGGCCTCTCCTATGGTGTAAAGTAACCAAATAAACGACACCAAAAAGAAGCCATTGTTTAACCTACCAATATTGTCTTTGTTTAACCTAAACAACATCGATAAAGTGGTTAAAAACAATACAGCATCAATTGACAATCCCAACGGCACACCAATAATATACCTATTTAAACCAATGAAAAAGAAAGAATAATGGAGGTAAAACAAAAGTCCAAAATGTGGATTGGAAATAACCAAGGCAATTAAGCCTACCAATACAGGCAAAAAGGCTACCAAGCTGCCTATACCAATATCCCCCGCAGCCAAAACTCCTGCCATGGTTACACCTGTCATAAGCAATAAACCAGCCACTATAAAGGTGGTCGACTGATTTTTTAGAGAATTTGCTGTTGGCCTGTTGCTCATTTTACGCGTAATACATTTAAACTAATCGTTTTAAATTCGAACCAACCATAACGCAAAACATTGGAAAATTTAACTCCCAAATGTTTATACAGTTGTACATAACCAAATAACACACCAGCTCCAAAAGTGGCCGTGCTAACTATGGCCACAGAGGCAAGATTGCCAAAGAAATAAATGCCCAAAATATCACCAATTACATTAATGGCCAATTGGATCAAAACTTTATAGAAATTGATATTGGGTTTATTAATGGTATCCAGCAAAACCCCCGAAAATTTATCTAAAGGCAAAATGGCCATATAGCTGGCAAAAAGGCGTAGCAATATGGCCGAATCTTCATAACCATTACCCGCAATTAAGAATACCAACCAATCGGCAAAAACAAAACAAAGAATAGAAATGGGTAACAATAAAAAGAAAACCATCCCTGATTTTTTTTCAAACTCAAGCCTCAAATCTGCATAAGATTTTTCGGCAAACAATTTAGAAAACTGTGGCAAGGCCGTTAACGCAAAACTTCTTAAAGGAACTTCTATTAATTCTAATAACCTGGCTGGTACATTAAATAAAGCTACACCAGCACCACCTAAAAAACTACTTCCAATTATAAATGAATCGGAGCTTCTTAATAAATTGGCTCCAATTAATGTACCCATGCTAAATTTTCCAAATTGAAACACTTCACGTATTTTCTCTTTTGTAAAACTAAACAGGTGTTTTATACCACTCCAACCCATAAAAATGGCCAATAAACTTGCCACCAAATGTGAAGCCGCTAAACACAAAATTACATAGGGTACACTTTGTGTTTGTTGCAAATAGAACCAAGTAATAAAAATAAAAACAAGCTGGGTAATAATGCGAATGCTGCTCATTTCCACAATTTTTAATTTGGCATTTAAATACCAGGTTGCAAAATTATTGGGAGCCGATAGCAGGGCTATTAACATAAACCATTTAAAAAAATAGAGATAAGAAGTAAATAAACCCAAATAAGAAAAAACCATATAAAGCAAGGCTGTAATAAGCAAAAACAACATGGTTAGAAAAAGAGTAATAAACAATGTTGAACCAATAACAACCTGCTCTTCTGCCTTTGATTTACATTGTGCTAAATTCCTAACCAATGCATTCATTACCATACCTATTCGTAAAGTTTCAAAAACACCATAAATAGCCAGAAATACTAAGTAAGAACCAAAAACTTCTTTAGGCAAAACACGCGCCAATAAGGCAAAAGTAATTACCCCAAAAATTGCCCCAAGGCCATTACCTATTAAGGATGAAAAACTTTTGCTTCTGAGTATTTGGGTGATTGTTTGCATGCATTTCTAAAACCTATTAGGCGGTTTCCTCATCCAATTCAACCAACTCTTCCGTTTCTTCCTTTAAGGCAGGACGAACCACAGCACGTTTCATTTTAGGAAAGGTACCTACCATGTTTTCCAAATCTTCTGGCGCAACAAGGTTTAACCAAACCATCAATTTATTTTCTTCACCAGCGGCTTTTCTAAACAACTTCATGATACTGTCATCAGCAGCAGTCCAACTTCTTCTGGCATCCAATACCAATAACGACAAACGTGAGTTTTTAATCAATTGGTTCGGCAATGCGTTTACGCTAATTGCAGGAATTTCAACAATAATAAAATTGAATGCACTTCTATTAACACGTGAAAATTCAGGTAATAAATTCTCCTCAGTTTTAGCAGAAAATAGCCTAGAAGTAACGTCATAACGCAAGGTACGGAAACGCCTGTCATCGGTTTCAGCATCCTCCATATTTTCATCATTGGAAATGTATAAAACAGAATAATCTAAGTTATATAACTTTTCTGCCAATCTTTGCGCAGCATAAGATTTGCCTTCCATTTCGCGAGAACTGATAACTGTAATAAGATAGTTATTGGCACCCAATTGAGGGTTTTGTTCCAATTCTATTTTCAAATTAGAAACTGCATAATCCAACAAGGTGTTTTCAATTTTTGCCATTTGCAAATTGCCATAGTCAATGGCACGATTTGGCAATGCACTAAAAACTTTAAGACCAGAAAGTTCTTCGGCTCTTTGTGTATTTCTAATTGAGCTGTCTAATAATTCCTTGGCAATAAAATAAACCAACAATAAAAAGAACGAAGCAATGAAAGATAGAATTACCAATAACATTTGCTTTGAAGCCAATGCTTTGGTAGGATATACAGGACTGTCCATTACCTGAAGGTTATTAGACATTTCTATATTTTGTTGCCTCAATTTAGCCAAATGGTAACCATGCAAAATTTCTAGGTATTGACGCTCTGCTACACTTATTTCTCTTTCCAATCTGCTTACCTGCATATTTAAAGGAGAAAACTCATTGTATTTCTTATCAAACTCTTTTCTACGGTCAATGTATACCTGCAAACGCGCTTCAGAACCATCCATGATCAAAATCTCTTTCAACCAATTTTCTAAAACAGTGGCTTTAGGAACAGATTCCATTGAATTGTTTAGGCTATAATATTGCAATACCCAAACACGAATTTCTTGTTTTAAACCATCCACTTTAGCGGCAAGTTTGGAGATTTTCTCTGGAGAATTGCTGTACACTTTTGCACGCTCATATTCTTCGTGCGCTACACCCAACTCTTTACGCAAACGGTTCAGTTCAGAATTGTTGCGTAACAATATTTCTCTTGATTCCAATTGGTCTTCCAAACGCGCAACCGCTCTTTTAGAAGCTTCATAATTCATCAATTCTTTATAATAGTCGGTTTCGTTGGTTTCATTCTCAATAGCTACCGCTTTTGCTTGCTCATAGTAATTGATAATTTTAT
>CANFSD010000139.1 GCA_947449515.1 Bacteroidota bacterium | reverse complement strand
TTGTCCAGCCTTTTTTGTTATTTCATAAATTCTAAAACCGTATTTACCATATTTAAAGAGCCCATTATGGCTGGAACTCTTTGGTGAATTTCTGTTGGTTCAACATCCAATATTCTTTCAGTTCCTGTGGTGGCTTTCCCTCCTGCTTGTTCTGCAATAAATGCCATTGGAATACATTCAAACATCAAGCGTAATTTCCCTTTTGGAGCTTTTGCTGTAGGCGGATAAATAAACACGCCACCTTTTAATAAATTTCTATGAAAATCAGCAACCATTGAGCCAATATAACGCGCAGTATATGGTCGGTTCGAACCTTTATCTGTTTCTTTTACCCATTTCAAATAATCGGTAATTCCTTGCGGAAATTCACCAGCATTACCTTCATTTATAGAATATACCTTACCATCTTCAGGTGTTTTAATATCGGGATGACTTAAGCAAAACTCTCCAATACTTGGATCGAGGGTAAATCCTGAAACACCTTTTCCTGTTGAATATACCAACATGGTTGATGTTCCATAAACAATATAACCTGCAGCTACCAATTTGTTGCCGGGTTGCAATACATCATTCAAAGTAGGTTCTGTACCTGGTTCTGAAATTCTGCGGTAAACAGAAAAAATAGTTCCTATAGAAACATTCACATCAATATTGCTTGAACCGTCTAAAGGATCTATACAAATTACATATTTTCCATTTTTTGAATACGCACCACGCAATGGTATCATGTCGTCGTTTTCTTCGCTGGCCATTGCACAAACCTCTCCCCCTTTTTCTAGCGCCCAAATAAAGGTTTCATTACCAATAATATCAAGCTTCTTCACATCTTCTCCTTGCACATTTACAGACCCGTGTTCGCCCAAAATTTGGGTTAATCCTGCTTTATTTACTTCCCTGCTAATAATTTTTGCAGCGATTCCAATGTCTCTTAATAAGCGAGATAATTCACCTTTTGCATAGGGGAAATCTTGTTGCTTTTCGATAATAAATTGTCCAAGTGTAGTAATTGCCATAAGGGGGTTGATTAGTGGTGCAAACCTAATATTAATGCGGTATTTTCAAAAGAAAATGTTTTAGCGTGTTGCTTTTATGTTTACCCGCATTTTGGGCAGAACAATGCTTTTTATTATATTGCTTCATATGAAGAAAATATTTTTGTTTTTTGCTGTCATTGGATTGCTCAACTTAACGTGTAAAAAGGCCGTTAGTCCAGTGCTAACGCCTGAGGTGCCCACTGAAAAAATTATAGAGATCAAAACCAAATTTGGTAACATGTATATGTGGCTTTACAAACAAACACCCTTACATCGCACTAATTTTCTTGGTTTGGCAGACAGCAATTATTTCGACAATACCACCTTTCATAGGGTAATTCAAAACTTTGTAATACAAGGAGGCGATCCCAATTCAAAAGACCTAGACAGCACCAATGATGGTGATGGCGGTCCTGGATATATGATTCCAGCAGAGTTTGTTGATAGCCTTAAGCACGATTATGGTGCAGTAGGTGCAGCGCGTGATAACAACCCCGCTAAATCATCAGATGGAAGTCAGTTTTATATTGTAACCAATAAAGCAGGCACGCATTTTTTAGATAAAAACTATACTGTATTTGGAAAGATCATTGCGGGCATGAATGTGGCTGATAGTATTGCCAAGCAACCTAAAAACGCGAACGACAGGCCTTATTCAGACATTAAAATGGATGTAAATATTTTAAATAAGACCCTAGATCAATTAATATCTGATTATGGGTTTAAGCCTTAATTTTTCAGGAATCCAAAAAGCTTGTAACCATTTCATAAAATTCTTTCGGCGCTTCTGCATGAACCCAATGGCCCACATTGGGGATGCTTTTTAATTGGTATGCAGGAAAAAGTTGTTCAAAATCTGTTTCATCCTGAGCATTAATATACCTGCTACTTCCACCCTTAATAACAAGAGTGCTGCCAGTAAAAGGATTATCACTATTAATTGGTTTTATGATTTCTTCATAGTCACTATGAAGGACACTTAAGTTCATTTTCCATTTATAGGTTCCATCCTCTGCTCTGTCAAGATTTTTCATTAAAAACTGACGTGTTCCAAAATCTTGTACAAAGGGTTCCATCATATTCTCTGCATCTTTTCTATTGATCACTTTATTAAGGTCTACAGCAAAAATGGCTTCAAAAACATCATCGTGCCCGCGCTGGTATTGTTTTGGGGCAATATCCACTATAATCAATTTATTCACCAATTCTGGGTACCTTAGCGCAAATTCCATTACTACTTTTCCTCCCATTGAATGGCCAATTAAAGATACTTTAGATAGCTTATTCTCCTCAATAAATTGCTTCAGGTCTGCTACCATTAAAGGTATTGAATGAAATTCCCTATGGGGAGATTTACCGTGGTTTCTTTGATCGAGGGTATAAACATGGCATTTGGCACCAAATTGTGTTGCCAAACTGTGCCAATTGTCTAAGGAGCCCATGAAACCATGTAAAATTAATAAAGGTTCGCCCTGCCCATATTCTTTGAAGTGAAGAGATATTTTTTCCATTCCGTAGCAAAGAACCAATGTTTGTAGCCACTAAACAAATAATTAATCAGATTTGGGCCAATTTTAGTGCTAATTTTTCCTCTTAAACCTGTTATTTTTATTGGGTTTAAAACTTTCTATCAATAGCTTTGTATATTATTTAGATTTAGTATAAATAAATCTGATTTTTACTTAAATTTGTAACCAAATAATGAAGCATTACACATGTCGGAACCAGAAATAGGCATTATAGACCAGGTAGTTAGTCAGGAATACAAATACGGTTTCTCAACTGATATAGAAATGGAAACGGCCCCTATTGGCTTAAGCGAAGACACCGTTCGCTACATTTCTGCGAAAAAAAACGAACCCGAATGGTTGTTAGAATGGCGTTTGAAAGCCTACCGCCAGTGGTTGAAAATGGAAGAGCCAACTTGGCAAAATTTCTCCTACCCTAAAGTAGATTACCAAAAGGTAATTTTCTATGCAGCTCCTAAGCAAAAAATAAAATTAGACAGTTTAGATCAAGTTGATCCAGAATTATTGAAAACCTTTGAAAAGCTTGGCATTAGTTTGTTAGAGCAAAAAAGATTGACAGGGGTAGCTGTGGATGCAGTTTTTGATTCTGTTTCAATTGCTACTACTTTTAAAGATCAACTGAAAGAAAAGGGTGTAATCTTTTGTGCCATCTCAGAAGCGGTGCACGAACACCCTGAGTTAGTAAAGAAATATTTAGGTTCGGTAGTACCTTCTACAGACAACTACTATGCTGCCTTAAATAGCGCTGTATTTTCTGATGGTTCATTTGTATATATTCCTAAGGGTGTTCGTTGCCCTATGGAATTGTCTACTTACTTCCGCATAAATGCTGAGAATACAGGCCAGTTTGAGCGCACATTAATTATTGCCGACGACGAAAGTTATGTAAGTTATTTAGAGGGTTGTACTGCTCCTATGCGCGACGAAAATCAATTGCATGCAGCAGTGGTTGAGTTGGTAGCTATGGAGAAAGCTGAAATTAAATATTCAACCGTTCAAAATTGGTATCCTGGTGATAAAGATGGTAAAGGTGGTATTTATAATTTTGTAACCAAGCGTGGTAGCTGTGAAGGTGCATTTTCTAAAATTTCTTGGACACAAGTAGAAACTGGTTCGGCCATTACTTGGAAATACCCAAGTTGTATTTTAAAAGGTGATAACAGCTCTGCTGAATTCTTTTCAGTTGCCGTTACAAATAACAGACAAGTAGCAGACACTGGTACAAAAATGATTCATATTGGTAAGAATACTAAAAGTAGAATTGTATCAAAAGGAATATCTGCAGGCTTCTCACAAAACAGTTACAGAGGCTTGGTTAAGATTAATAAAAATGCTAGTCAGGCAAGGAATTACACCCAATGCGACAGTATGTTAATAGGTGATAAATGTGGCGCACATACTTTTCCATATATTGAAGTAAATAACAATACGGCCACATTAGAACACGAAGCCAGCACAAGTAAAATTGGTGAAGATCAAATTTTCTATTGTAACCAAAGAGGCATTGCATTAGAGGAGGCCATCTCCTTAATTGTAAATGGATTTTGTAAAGAAGTGTTGAACCAATTGCCTATGGAATTTGCTGTTGAAGCACAAAAACTTTTGGCAGTTTCTCTTGAAGGTTCTGTAGGATAAATTTAGGTGGCTTTAAAAGAGCAACTATTAAAATTAAAAAAATGAATATGCTTTCTATAAATAATTTAAAAGCTTCCGTAGAAGGAAAAGCTATCTTAAACGGAATTAATTTAGACATTAAACCAGGCGAAGTACATGCCATTATGGGGCCAAATGGTGCTGGTAAAAGTACCCTATCCTCTGTATTGGCTGGTCGTTCTGATTACGAAGTAAACGATGGTTCTGCCATTTTCATGGGAAAAGACCTATTGGAATTGTCGCCAGAAGACCGTGCAAGAGAAGGATTGTTTTTGGCATTCCAATACCCTGTTGAAATTCCAGGTGTAAGCAGCACCAATTTCCTAAAAACTGCCATCAACGAAAAACGTAAATACCATGGACTCGATCCAATGGAGGCTACAGATTTCTTGAAATTCATGAAATTGAAAATGGAAGAGATGGAAATGGACAAATCATTAACCTCTCGTTCTTTGAATGAAGGTTTCAGTGGCGGAGAAAAGAAACGCAATGAAGTATTTCAAATGGCCATGTTAGAACCTAAACTATGTATTATGGATGAAACCGATTCTGGTTTGGATATTGATGCATTGCGCTTGGTTTCGGCTGGTGTAAATAAGTTAAGAACGCCCGAGAGAAGCTTTTTAGTGATTACACACTACCAAAGATTATTGGATTATATTGTCCCTGATTTTGTGCATGTATTGTACAAAGGTAGAATTGTAAAAAGTGGCGATGCTTCATTAGCCAAAGAGCTAGAGGTTAAAGGTTACGATTGGATCAAACAAGAAGTTGAATTAGCAAAATAGATTCATAGCAACAAGTAAGAATAAGATGAATTTATTGGATCAAATTAAAAGCGACTATTCTGCCTACGCTGCGCAAGCGGAAAAGGATTGGTTTTTTGAGCTTC
>CANFSD010000138.1 GCA_947449515.1 Bacteroidota bacterium | reverse complement strand
TTAAAAATAAATTTAACCCTGCTTTCTAAATGATTGGCCTTCACATAGGCTTGTAATTCTGCATAGGCATCTGCTTTCTTACCAACTATTACCAAATCATTATTGGGAAAATATCCCTCCTTAAATGCCTTCACTAAACTAATATGGTTCTTTCTTTTTTCAATGGTGCCCACACTTAAAATAAAATGAGGACGCAATTGGTATTTTGCCAACAAGGCTTCTTTTTCATTTGCTCCTATTGGCACAGCAAATAAGGGATTGCAAGATTGGTAAAGCACTTTAACCTTATTGGGGTCACAATCAAAATTATGTAAGATATCATTTTGGGTATGCTCGCTCGCAGCTATTATAAGGTCGGCGCGCAAAATAGCCGATTCAAATTTCCTATGATACATTTGCCTATCCAACCAAGGATATTGCTTGGGGTAATGCATAAATATCAAATCGTGAATGGTTACCACACTTTTAATATTGGTATGCTCAATGCCCTTTGGTAACTCATTACTAAGACCATGGTAAATATCAATGTCCGCCTTTTGTAAATCATTAGTAAGCCAATTACTGCGCCACACAGAAGGAAATTTCTTTGCCAAAAAACCTGATGGCAAATGGGTATGCACTTGTTTTTGTTGGCTTAAAAAATTGGCAAAATGAGGCTTTCCAGGACTAAATAAATGGTAAGTATTTTCTGGGTAATGTTGAACCAAAGCTTGTGTGGTTGCACGCGCATAATTTCCCAAACCGGTACGGTTATAAAAAATTCGCTTTGCATCAAACCCAATGTTCATGGTGGAAAGATAAGCTAAAATCCCAAAACATTGAAATTTGAGATCAATTCTTATAGGCGTTTTTTGTTGAAAATAGGTGACAATAATCACACTTTCAAGTGAGTAGACGCACTTGAATTTTCAAGATAAACCATCATATTTGATCAAGCAAAAATCAACTATATGTATATCCAACAACTCTATACCAATTGCCTTGCAGAGGCGGCCTATTATATAGAAAGTAATGGCGAAGCAGCCATTATTGACCCATTGAGAGAAACGGAACCTTATATGCAATTGGCCCACGAAAGAGGAGCGAAAATTAAATATGTTTTTGAAACACATTTTCATGCAGATTTTGTAAGTGGCCACATTGACCTAGCCAAGAAAACAGGAGCAAGAATTGTGTATGGTCCTACCGCCGAAGCTGCCTACGATATTTATGTTGCAGCCGATGAAGAAGTATTTAAACTCGGCAATATTTCGCTCAAATTATTGCATACACCAGGACATACTTTAGAATCTATGTGTTTATTGTTAATAGATGAAAATGGAAATAACCATGCTGTTTTCACCGGAGATACTGTATTTGTAGGCGATGTAGGTAGACCAGATTTAGCTGTAAAATCTAATTTAAGCAGGGAAGATTTAGCCAGTTTGTTATATGATTCGATCCAACAAAAAATTATGCCATTGGCAGATGAAGTAATCATTTATCCAGGACACGGCGCTGGTTCGGCTTGTGGTAAAAACATTGGCAAGGAATTGCAAACAACCGTTGGCATCCAAAAGAAAATTAACTATGCGTTGTGTTGCGCCACCAGAGAAGAATTTGTAATCAAAGTAACAGCTGGTTTAGAAGAACCTCCAAAGTATTTCTTTATGGATGCAGGCATCAATAAGAATGGTTATGAGAACATTGATGAGGTTATGGAACGCAATGCCATTGGGCTCGAACCGAAAGCTGTTGAAGCAGAAATTGCAAAAGGTGTTATTGTTTTGGATGCACGCGAAGCAAATATTTTTGAAAAAGGATTTATTCCCGGCAGCATCAACATTGGCTTAAACGGACAGTATGCAGTTTGGGTTGGTTCGCTCATTGAAAGCAGTAAACCCATTATTGTAGTGGCAGATGAAGGCAAAGAAATTGAATCTATTTTGCGTTTAGCACGTGTGGGTTATGAGCATGTTTTTGGTTACATCAAAGGTGGTTTTGAGGCTTGGTTAATGGAAGGTCTTGCCATTGAAACCGTTGATTCTATTGAGGCCAACGAGATCAAAGAAATTCCGCACCATACCATTATTGATGTAAGAAATCCAAGCGAGTGGCAAGCTGGAATTTTGGAAGGGGCCGAATTAATTCCTTTAAGTAAATTGGAAAAACAAATCAGCAGACTCGATAAAAATCAAAAATACCTCTTACATTGTGCGGGTGGTTATAGAAGTATGATGGCAGCTTCTATTATGAAAAAGCACGGATTTAAGCATATCAAAAATGTGCGAGGCGGCATTTCAAAAATTAAAGAAAACGGATTTTTATTGGTAATTCCAGCAGAATAATATAAAATTACACAAATGAAAAGATACACAAAAATAGCCATAGGTGCAGTATTAGGAACCATTGCAGGCTATGCGTATTATTATTTTGTTGGTTGTGCCAGTGGCACTTGCGCCATCACTTCTAGTCCTGTTAACAGCAGTTTATATGGCCTATTTATGGGCGGACTTCTAGGTGATTTATTTCACCGCGACAAGAAAGTAGCGAAGCAAGAAAGCGAAGAAAACAAATAAGTTTATAAGGTTTTAACAAACCTAATTTGTTGCACCAATTCGCCTTGTTTGTTGCGCACTTGTAAGGTGTAAATTCCTGCAGCTACCCCAGAAATATCCAAGCTCGTTTGGTGCGGCAACATTGGGTCGAACCGATAGCATTTACCCAAAAGATCTATCCATTCTATGCTAATTTCTGCATAGGAAGAAGTATTATTTATAGTTAATTCACTGCTAGCCGGATTGGGATAAATTTCAATTGAATTGCTTAGGGAAGCATTTTCTTTTACCCCAATTGCTTTGCTAACCGTGAAAGAATCTGCCAGTTCTAAGGTTTGATCGGTATTGTTAAAAACCTTTACCGTATAAACACCTTCGGGAGCCAATGCATCTACCTTTAAATTAAACGTAAAGCTTACATCGCTGGTACAATTAATGGTGCTTACAGCCAATTTACTCTCTGACGAACCTTGGTAAAAGAACAACACTTGCATGGAAGATTTATCTTGCTTGAAATGCGTACCATTTCCTGTAATGGTAACAACTGCAATTGAATTGCGCGAAACAAATTTAGGATTGATGCTTAATAAACTTGGCGCTGGGTTTAAAGTAAAAGCACCTGGAAGGGTTAAAACACCACTAATAGGATCATTTACCACAATATCATAAGCACCCAAAACACTGTTGGGTTGAACCATAATATTCACCATTAAAACCGTATCACTTTGCGCAACAAAACCGTTCACAAAAAACTTATTGGCACCTTGCCTAATATTTACCGTAAGGTTTGCACCTTGCTTAAAATGCGTATTAGCTCCCTTGATATAAATGTCTATGGTTTGGCTGGTTCTAGTGGCACTGTTTGGCGTAATACTTTTTAAGGAGGGAATTTCAATTTTCTTTACTCGGTAAATGATGTTTTGCAGTTTTGTACCCGTTGTATCTAACAAGGCGCGCATCATATAACCTTTTGCATTTTTACCAAACCATTGGTATTCTATCACACGTTGGTGCGGAATAATACCTGCCAAAGAATTAATATTTACCCAACCCGTAAATTGGGCATGGGCATACAGATTGGTATAGCTATTGGTTATAATTTTTACTTTTAACACATTTAGGCTGGTATCTGGCAATTGCAACACGCCCCAACCTTCGCAAATACTGGTATCGTAGGCCGTAATTTCTGCACGCACAGAATCATACCCAATGGTTGAAAGTAAGGGAGAATTAAAATCGGTGGGCGTACCCATTTTATAATAAACCATTGAATCTGTGAAGCTGGCAGTATAAGTTAAGGGAAACTTTAATACGCGCAGGGTTAAATTATTGATGTTTTTGGCGGGTCGATCCAACACCATTTTTACAGCCAATGAATCTACAAACTCATAGTGACTTGAATTGGTTCCCATTGCGGCAAGATTTGCGGCAATTGGTTCGCCGGAAATAGGTGCGCGGTAATTAATAGAATCGAAAAGATCTGGCAATAAACCCGTTGAAAAATTCCAAGTTCTGTTAATGCCATTGAGTTGAACCATTGGCAACAGACTTGCATTTACAGGCGTATCAATGGCTACCAATACCTTATTGCCAATGGCGGCATAATCTGATTGGTTAACCACAATTTGAGAAAATGCATTGATGCTAAGGAAACTTAAAACAACCAAGATTGCGTGTTTCATTTGATAGAAATTATTTAACAAAAATAGGCGGAAATGCCTAATAAATAAGGACAAAGCCAAATTTATTCAGCAAGAAAAACGGGCAGATTTTATAAGTTGCAAAAAATCAAGCACCTGTAGTAAACAACACCATAGGCACAGGTTGTTTTTAAGAATAAATAAAGTTAGAAAGCAACTTAATTCTCAATGAAATCGCCCATTTGCGAGAACTTTTCAATTCTGGTTTTCACCAATTGATCTGCTGGGGTTCCAATTAAGCCATTAAGTTCTCTTAATAAATGTTCTTTAAAAGTAGCGTAAACCTCTGTAGGGTTTGCATGCGCGCCACCTAAAGGTTCAGGAATAATGCCATCAATCAATTTATTTTGAAGCATATCAGTTGCGGTTAATTTGAGGGCTTCTGCCGCTTTTTCTTTGTGTTCCCAGCTTCTCCAAAGGATGGATGAGCAAGATTCTGGGGAGATAACAGAGTACCAGGTATTTTCTAGCATCATTACTTTATCGCCCACTCCTATTCCTAATGCACCACCAGAGGCCCCTTCACCAATAATTATACAAACAATAGGCACTTTAAAAACGCTCATTTCATAGAGGTTACGTGCAATAGCTTCTCCTTGTCCGCGTTCTTCGGCTTCCAATCCAGGAGATGCGCCAGGTGTATCAATTAAGCATACAATAGGCAAATTAAAGCGTTCGGCCATTTTCATTAGGCGCAAGGCTTTTCTATAACCTTCAGGATTAGGCATTCCAAAGTTACGGAACTGACGTTGTTTAGTGTTTCTACCTTTTTGCTGACCAATGACCATAACGCTCTGACCGTTGATACTGGCAAAGCCACCAATCATGGCTTTATCGTCTTTTACCGTTCTATCGCCATGCAGTTCAATAAAGTT
>CANFSD010000137.1 GCA_947449515.1 Bacteroidota bacterium | reverse complement strand
TTTAACCGCCCAAAAAATAAGTGTAAGTACCAGTATGGTTGCCGCCAAATTATCAGTGGTGGTGCCAGTGTTAATGGCCTTTTTCCTATATCATGAAACCCTCAACGGATTAAAGATTTTTGGTATTTTAGTTTCTTTAATGGCGGTATTTTTTATCAGTCGTAAATCAAAAAGTGATCCAGCGGAATTAGCGCATTTTTGGTATTTGCCGCTTTTAGTTTTTATGGGAAGTGGGGCCATTGATACACTTTTAAATTTTGTGGAAGAGAAATTTATTCCACCCTTTACCGCAGATGATATTGTTACAACTGCTTTCTTTTCTGCTTTTGTTTTAGGCACCACTGTACTTGTTATAGATAGCTTAAAAAATAGAAATCCATTTTTTGCCAAATCTGTTTTATGGGGAATTTTATTGGGCATTCCCAATTATTTTAGCATGTATTTTTTGGTAAAAACTTTGGGTGTTTTTCCTGCTACTTTTATTTTTCCAATTAACAATATTGGTATAGTTGCAGCAACTACAGCTATTGCGGTTTTGGCTTTTAAAGAAAAGCTCAATCAAAAAAATACAATAGGAATATTATTGGCCATTGCCGCAATTGTTCTCATTGCCTTCTCATGATTTTTCCAGATAGTTTTAATACCATCGACCATGCCTTAACGGGTGATTTTAAAGACAAGGGGAGTAAGTTTTTGGCTTATGCCTTTCCTGTTACCTCTGAGGACGAAGTAAAAGAACACCTAAAGGCCCTGAAAAAAGAACATTATGCAGCCGCTCATATTTGTTGGGCCTACGTTATAGGTGTGGCCGAAAAGGAAGAGAAAAGTTCTGATGATAGAGAGCCAGCGGGTTCTGCGGGGAAACCAATTTTACGCAGTATTTTAGAAAAGAAATTGTGCAATGTTATGGTGGCAGTGGTGCGATACTTTGGTGGAAAATTATTGGGTGTGCCTGGCTTAATACAAGCTTATGCCGAAGCGGCACGCAACGCTTTGTTGCTTGAAAATTTGGCAGAGAAACGAGTTTTTCATGTGTATTTTCAAGCTTGTTCTTTTGACCAACAACATGAAATTATTAGAATTGGAAAACAGAATTCGGTAAAATTTTATCCAGATGTACAAGATTCGCTTCCAGGTATTACCTTTGAAATAGCCCCTGGAATTCTAGATAAAATGAAAAATGCCTTGCAATTGTTTGGCTTTGAAACGCCTTATGAAATTCGGGTAATATTTATAAAGTAAGAAAATGATTAAACAATCTAAGCATACATTCATCTCAAATCGTGCCATTTTGGTAGGTTTATTTGCAAGTTTTTATTTGCTATTTGGTTCGACCCAAAGCCGCGCTAATAACCCTGCCATGGAAGCCTTGGCATTGGCAAATTATACTGTTTTGCAGGCAAATCCTTGGTTAGCCACCAATCAAAATGCCATTGAATTAAGTAGCCAAAAAAATGGTCCTATGGGTTGGCATTTTATGTTTGTTCAAACACACCAAGGCATACGCATACATGAGGCAGATATCAAAGTAAATATTAGCAATGCTACCACAGTTTTGAGTATTTTTAATAACCTCAAACCAATTTATGAACTTTTACCTGTTATTGCCAATCCGCTTGTTTCTAAGAGCGATTACAGTGCATACAAACAAGTAAACCAACAATGGGTAGCAGTGCTTGTGCGCAAAGCACCAAATGCTTTGGGTGAAATGGTAGAAAGTGTTTTCAATGCCAATAACCAAATGCTGCAACAAAGACCTTTGGATTTATTTAACCGCATAGACACCTTGGTGCCAACTAAAGTTTTTAATCCAGACCCACTTACAACTGCCCAGAAAGCCTACGGAGCCGGCGGTTTGTATAAAAATATGAATGGGGCAGATGTAACAGAAATTAATGCCGAACGCAAACTTAAAAATGTAAGCTTGCAATGGAGCAATGATACTTTTTATGCGGCTAATAAATATGTTAGAATTCGTGATTTAGAATCTCCTAATCAAACAGTTTTTAGAAGTACCAATTACCAATTTGATTTTACACGCAGTCATACCGAATTTAGGGAAATGAACTGTTTGTTTCATATTTATACCTACCGTGAATACTTAGCAAGCATAGGTTTTCCTCTGGCAGATATGCCCGCCATTTGGGCCGATCCAACGGCTTACCAGGGCCAAGACCAATCTCGTTTTTCTTATTCTACCTTTGGTGAACCTGCATTGTTTTTTGGTACTGGTGGCGTTGCAGATGCCGAGGATGCAGATGTAATTACACATGAATATACGCACGGACTTTCAGATTTTATTTCACCCAACTCTAGCAATGGTGATGAACGCTTAGCCGTTGAAGAAGCCAATGCAGATTTTATGGCTTGCCAGTATTCAAAAAATATTTCGGATTACAATTGGCGTTGGGTGTTTAATTGGGATGGTCATAATGAATTTTGGAATGGCCGAAATGCCAATAGCTCCAATGTGTATCCTGCAGATTTGAGCACAGATTATTATGTATCTTCTGTTATTTGGAGCAGCATGCTCAATGATTTAAGTGTTACTCTTAACAGAGAAGTAGTAACACGTTTGTTATTAAGCTCAATGTACAATTATGCCAATAACATGAGTATGCAACAAACTGCAGATTTGTTGGTTCAGGCCGATAGTGTTTTGTATGGGTATGCGCATTTTTACGATTTACAAACCAATTTGGTACATAGAGGATTTACTGTTACTGCTGGAATAAAAACAATGGTTCAAAACGTGCCAGGCTTATTGGTTGTGAACACACAAGGCTTTGCCAACGGAAGCGGCCATGTTCAAATTAATAAAAAAGAAGGTGGTTTATTAAAAGGCAATTTGTATGATAGTAATGGCAAATTGCTCCATAGTTTTGAGGATTTCGTTTCAGAAATTAATTTTGGTTCGAACCAATTACCTTTTGGTATTTATTTCTTGAAGGTGGAAGATACCGATGGAAATGTATCTACAGTAAGGTTAATGAAGTTCAATTAAAATTAATTGAGCAAGGCGTTTTCGTGCTTTTTGTTGGCCAATTGACCACAAGCAGCGTCAATGTCTTTTCCCCTGCTTCTTCTTACGCGGGCAATAATTCCATTGCGTTCTAGGTAAGCACAAAATTCATCTATTTTCTTTGAATCTGCTTTTTCAAAAGCCCCGTCGCCGGTTGGATTGTATTCAATAACGTTTACCTTACTTTCAATGGGTTTGCAAAAACTCAAGAGGTCTTTTGCATCTTTTAGGCTTTCGTTAAAATCTTTGAAGGCTATGTATTCAAAGGTGACACGCTTGCCTGTTTTGTTGCAAAAATATTTTAATGCCGCACCCACTTCTTTTAAATTATTGCTTTCATTGATGGGCATAATTAAGTTGCGTTTTTCGTCGTTGGCCGCATGCAAGCTCAGGGCTAGGTTGAACCTAACGCCATCATCTGCCAGTTTCTTAATCATTTTTGCAATACCTGCTGTAGACACAGTAATTCTATCTGGGCTCATGCCCAATCCTTCTGGTGAACAAATCTTTTCTATGCCTTTTAAAACATTGGCATAGTTGAGCAAAGGTTCGCCCATGCCCATAAATACAATATTGGTTAAAGGTTTTTGGTAATGTTCCCAAGCCCAACTTTTTATTAAAACTACCTGGTCGTAAATTTCATCTGGTGTTAAATTTCTGGCCCGATCCATTTTACCCGTTGCGCAGAATTTACAACTCAAACTACAGCCCACTTGCGAGCTTACACAAGCTGTCATGCGCTCGTCTGCAGGAATCAACACTCCTTCAACCAAATGTCCATCAAACAGCCTAAAACCACTCTTAATGGTGCCATCGTTGCTTATTTGTTTGTCTTCTACTTTTACGGCATTGATAACAAAATTGTCTTTAAGCCAATTACGGGTATCTAAATTGAGGTTGCTCATGGCATCAAAATCTGTGGCAGATTTTTTCCAAAGCCATTCATATACCTGCTGTCCCCTAAAAGCTTTATCTCCCTTTTGAACAAAGGCTTCTTTTAGTTGTGTTAAATTTAAGGAGCGGATATCTGTTTTAGGCAATTCTTGCATAGGCTACAAAGATAAGTGATTAGAAGAGAAATTGAGGGGATTCAGCAGAAAGCAGTATTTTTGGAAAGAAATTTAGGCAACACCTACAAATAATAAGGCATGATAATAATTGGAAATACATTGGTTTCGGAAGATTTATTCGATCAAGAATTTATTTGTAACTTAAGTGCTTGCAAGGGTTCTTGTTGTATTGAGGGCGACAGTGGGGCGCCGGTAAAATTGGAAGAAAAGGAAGCCATTGAAGGGGAGATGCAAAAAATTGTTCCTTATTTAAGTGAAGCTTCTTTGCTAGATATAGAAAAGCGAAGTGGGTTTGAAATAGATGAAGATGGCGAATGGGTGACCACCTGTTTGCCTACTGGCGAATGTAATTTTGTGCGCCGAGATGCAGATGGCTTATTGAGTTGCGGCATTGAAAAAAGTTTCTTAGCAGGGGAGTCTAAAATAAGGAAACCCAGTTCATGTTATTTGTACCCTATACGTGTAATAAAGGTTGGCGATTACGAGGCATTGAATTACCATAGGTGGGATATTTGTAAAGCAGCCTGCGCATTGGGCAAGCAAGAAAAAGTAGCCGTATATCAATTTTTAAAAGAGCCCTTAATTGATCGATTTGGCGCAGCATGGTATGCAGAACTGGCAGAAGTTGCCCAAGCCTTTTTAGAGCAGTTTAAGAAGTAAATATTAATTCTCATTAAGAATTATCTTAAAACTTATTGAAAGAGATTTTAACCTATAAAACATGAAAAACACAGCATTAATAACAGGAGCATCCAATGGTATTGGATTAGAATTGGCCAAAATTCACGCCTCAAAAGGTGGCAATTTGGTTTTGGTTGCTAGAAATAAAGCCAAATTGGATGCGCTTAAAAACGACTTAGAAAAACAATTTAATGTTTCTGTTTATATCATTGGTAAAGACCTTTCCGAACCCAATGCGGCGCAACAGGTATATGACGAAACAAGTAAGCAAAATATTCAAATTGATTATTTAATCAACAACGCAGGTTTTGGTGAATTTGGAATGTTTGCAGAAACCGATTGGA
>CANFSD010000136.1 GCA_947449515.1 Bacteroidota bacterium | reverse complement strand
GGGAAAACTTGGTTCGAAACGAAAAATTTATTTGCTTTTTCTTTTTTAGTTTCTGCATATAACATGTGCATGGCTTCACCGGCCGCAGTACCTTCATCAAGAAGAGATGCGTTGGCAATTTCCATACCCGTTAAATCAATAATCATGGTTTGGTAATTGAGCAATGCTTCTAAACGTCCTTGGGCAATTTCTGCTTGGTAAGGTGTGTAAGCGGTATACCATCCTGGATTTTCCATAATATTTCTCAATACCACTCCAGGGGTAAAAGTTCCGTAGTAACCTTGTCCTAAATAGTTTTTATAAATTTTATTTTTTGCTGCTACTTCGCTCAACATTGACAATAACTCATTTTCAGAAAGTGCCTCAGGCAAATTCATGGGTTGCTTTAATCGAATATGAGCTGGAATTGTTTCGTCAATTAATTGGTCTAAACTGTCTACACCAATAGCTTTAAGCATTGATTCAGTGTCATTAGCCATTGGAGAATTGTGGCGATAAACGAATTCATCGCGGTGATTAGCTTTGATTTGCATATAAAATTTTTTTCTGTTGCGTGAAAATGAAGGACAAATTTATTTATTTTTAGTGTTCAAAGGGAAATATTTTGGACTTATGAAGTTGATTTTTCTCATACTTCACGGGTTCTGAGCACTCCTATTTTAAACAAATAATTTGTTAAAGGGTTTTATTCAACCCAAAACTTCTTTACCAAATTACAATTGCTGCTTTGAATTTGGATAAAATACACCCCTGAACTTAAGTTAGAAATATTTAAATGACTTACTTCCCTATTGCCTGAAATTGCGCCGCTAGAAAGGGTTTGGCCTTGCATATTGCTAATGGTAAATTGGGCATTTTCTCTTAATGCAGGCACATAAACTTGTAAATCAGATTTAGCAGGATTTGGATATAAAATCATATCTTGGTTTTCTACCATTTCTCCAAGTCCCGTTGCGCCTTGCACTATTATAGAATAACGCATATTGGTGTCGTTTACTGTTTGGGAAACAGGTAAGGGACCAAACATGGCGGTTGCCCTAATTTGAATAAGTACTAACAAAGGGTAAATTCCTGCTGAATTTGCTTTTGGTGTGCCTGTTAAAGTTGCACAGCCAGTGCCGCCGCCAACAATTTTACAATCCTTATTGTGGCAGGTGTAGGTAAATCCATCAGGCATCCCAACAACACCTGTAATCCATAAGGTGTCTATTTTTGCATTTACTGTACTTCCCAGCTGGGCCACATAAATTGTAGTGTCTTTGGTAATATGGTATTGGATAACCTGGCTGTACAATTGGCCAACTTTTGCCGTGTCTAATGCCACTGGCAAGGTTCCCGAGGTAGTTAAGTTAGGGTCAGGCGTGCATTGTGCAAATAAATTGTTTGTAAAACTCAAAGCACAAATGAGTATTATTGAAAGTAAACTTTTTTTCATAATTAATAATTTATGGCAAGATATAAATTTCTTTTCATTTGGATTCTATTTCAAAGCATTTTGCCCATTTCTTTACATGCTCAATCTATTATCATTTCTGGTAAAGTAATTGATAAAGAAACACGAGAAGACTTGGTGGGTGCAGTTGTGCGCTTAGGTAAAACAATTGCCCTTAGTAATGCGCAAGGAGAATTTTCTCTACCAGTTAATGAATCCAATACTTCAGATAGTTTCCTGCTAATTACCTATGTGGGTTATGATGAATTCCAAATTTCCCTCCCCAAAAACAAAACAAGTGCAAAATTATTAATATCCTTAAAACCAACTGCCCACTTATTGAACCAAACCTTAGTTACCGCAAACCGCAGCGAACAATCTGTTAAACGGGTAATGGTAAGCACAGAAATTATTCAACCTTACCTCATACAAAATAAAAATACTACGGGTATGGATAAACTGCTAGATCAAGTGCCAAGTGTAAACGTAATTGATGGTCAGGTGAATATTAGAAGTGGTAGTGGTTGGACCTACGGTGTTGGTTCGCGCGTGATGGTTTTGCTTGACGATATGCCTTTCCTTACGGGTGATGCCGGACAGGTGAAATGGAATTTTATTCCTATAGAAAATGTACAACAAGTGGAAGTGGTTAAAGGCGCTTCCTCTGTTTTATATGGCTCGAGTGCTTTAAGTGGGATTGTGCATTTTAGAACCGAATTGGCAAAAGACAAGCCTATAACCCGTATCAGCGTATTTTCTGGTGCCTACAGCAATCCAGAAAATGCTAATTTTAAATGGACAAACCAAGTCTTAAAACAATATGGGGCAAGCGCATTTCATACCTTTAAGAAAAATAATTTACAGCTCGCATTCAGCGGAAATTACTTGCGCGATGAGGGTTACCGAATGGGTGAAAATGATAACAGGTTGCGTCTCAATACCAATCTAAAATTTACGCCTAAAACAAACCTGGTTTATGGACTGAATGCAGGTGCATTGGTTTCTGATGGAGCTTCTTTTTTGCTTTGGGAGAGCTACAAAAATGCCTACACCAGTTTAGATTCTCAATACTCAACTACCAAATCTAAAAACTTTTATTTCGATCCATCTGTAACTTTTGTTAACGGCAATTTAAAGCAAGTAATTCGTGGTCGTTGGATGTACGTTTCAAATGATATTACTTCTTCAGATCATACCACCAATCAAGACAATTCCTCTCATAATTTTTATGGAGAATACCTGGTTCAACAGTTTGTGTCATCCCTTAAAATGAGCCTGAGCGGAGGCTTTGTTACAAGCATGAATCTGTCTAATAGTCCCTTGTATAGCGGAACACAAAACAGTAGAAACCATGCTGCATTTATTCAAATTGATCAAAGTCCTACTAAGAAATTAAACCTAAGTATGGGTGCCCGCTATGAATATTTTAATATGAATGGAAAGGCCGAAGCCAAACCTGTTTTTAGAGCTGGTGTAAATTATGAAATGGCTAAAGCTTCTTTTCTCCGTGCAAGCTTCGGACAAGGCTACCGTTTTCCTTCCATTGCAGAAAGGTACGTACACACAAATGTTGGTTTGCTGAATGTGTTTCCTAATCCGCAATTGCAAAGTGAAACGGGCTGGAATTTAGAGTTTGGTGCCAAACAAGGATTTTCATTTAAGGGAATAAATGGCTTTGTAGACGCTGCCGTATTTTATACCCGTTACCAAAATATGATCGATTTTAATTTAGGTGTTTGGAAACCCATCACCGATCCCTTTAACCCATTTCCAAGCTTAGGGTTTAAGTCCTTAAACATTGGAGAAACACAAATTATTGGTGCCGATTTAAGTCTAAATGCAGAAGGTAAAATTGGCAAGGTAAAAGTGCAAACCATATTTGGTTATACCTATACCAATCCAAGCATGCTCGATCCCAATTATGTGTATGCCCACGATTCAATTGGGAATCCATACAATTACAGAAACACCCGCAGCGACAGCTCTGATGTGTTAAAATATAGGTTCAAACATTTGTTGAAATGGGATATTCAATTTAGCTATAAAAAATGGCAAGTGGGTTATAGCCTAAAATACAATAGCAGCATGCAAAATATTGATGCGGCCTTTGTAAGCTTACCCTTAACAGCCTTTATTAAAGGAGTAGCAGATGCGCGCTATGCCAACCGTAATGGTAATACCATTATGGATGCCCGCATAGCATACCAAATTAATTCTCGTATGAAAATAGCCTTGGTAATGAGTAATATTTTAAATGTAGAAATGATGACAAGACCTGCAGATATGCGCCCTCCGCGCTTAACTGTTTTTCAATATAATTACAGTTTTTAATGCTCCCATTGTAGTTCAAGCTCCTCCACAATTTTATTGTGTATGATATGTTGTTCTACAATTTTTTCTACATCGGTTAACTGTACATTTTTGTAATAAGTTCCTTCTGGATATATTACCAGTGTTGGTCCAAATTTACATGCATCTAAACAACCCGCTTTTTGCGCCCTCACTTTTCCTTTCAAGCCTTTTTCATTAAGAACTTCCCTGAATTTTTCAACCAATGCCATGCCATGTTGTTCGCCGCAGCAAACTTTACCTTCGGCCTTTTGATTGGCACAAATAAATAGGTGTTTTTCAAATCTCATATGTTTCTTAATTTAATAATAGTGTTTGTGCTTGCCAACTCCCATTGCCTGTTTTCTTTAACCCTGGCGCAGGAAAATGGTAATAATCTACCATGTTTCTGGCGGCTTTTGCAGTCTTGTTTTTCATAGGAATTGCAGCTAAATTATAGTCCAATCCAATGAAAAATTCTCTTTGCAATTGGTAGCCTTGGTCCTTATAAGCATTTACCTCGGCAAAGTTATTTATACCATACCCAAATGCAATGTTGAGGTATTTTGGCCAATACGCTTTTGCCGTATTTGGCAGAATATTGTGAATATCTGTACTCAACCAATAGATATGGCCATTGTAATCTGCCGTGAGCGACCAATTTTTATAATTATTTTGTCTGTAATATTGCCCTGGGAAATAACTGAATTTGAATTTAAAATTCTGTAAGTATGGGATTTTTCTTTGTGCATAAGCATACCCAATTCCCAAACTATTGGCCAATAAATCTTGCGGCGAAAATGCAAATTGGGTGGCAAATCCATCTCCAATTTCTATGCTCAATGCCCAAGCAAAGGGCAGGAGTGTACTGTAAAAGGCACATTTTTGTTCACTAAAATCACCCCATTTTAATAATTCATAGAGGAGGTTGCTGTACATATAGGAAGTGTAGAAATGTCCCGCCTTATCTATGCCTAAGCTGTAATTGTTAAAGCCTCCATCATTCTTTATGGCAAATGAATGGTAATCGCCTTCCCACCACCATTTGTATTCCAATGCCAAACTGCCTGCTTGTTGCGCCACCAGACCAGCAATAACCAGTTTTTGTTTTGTGCTTAAATCGTTTTTTATAGCACTACTTGAGTCAAAATTTAGGCTGTCTTGGTTCGACCCAACTCCGGCAATTCCAAGCTTTATGAAAATAAATATGAAAAAGAAAATGAATGCAATTTTCTTCATTACAAATCAAAGTAAAATCCAAGGTGAAAGAAATCCCTTTTCATGGGTTGGTAATATCCTCTTTCATCTACGCCTTTGGTGTAATCAATTGCAATGCGCATGGTTTTGCCAAATACATCCATGGTTTTAT
>CANFSD010000135.1 GCA_947449515.1 Bacteroidota bacterium | reverse complement strand
GCTGGCGAATTAGAAAACGGCGAACTCTACCTCCAAGCCAAATCTGGCGTTCAATTACCATTAGGAATTTTAGCGAGATTTCACCATAAAGGAAAGTAAGCGGTTCGCTCATTGGCTGGTACTTGGTCTTTTTGGCTACAAAGCCCTCCTGGTGAGCCTGCCGAACCATTGCACGTCAACTCGCTTCTCGACTCTCGTCTCTCGTCTCTCGTCTCTCGTTTCTCGCTTCTCGCCTCTATACTTTATACTTCTTCTTCATCTGAAAAAAGTAACTCCTACTAATCTCAAATGGCTTTTCTACGCCATTTAAAAACAGACGACCGGTGTCGTTGGTCCATTTTTCTATTTTGGCAACGTTCAATAAATTCACCACAGTTGAGCGATGAATTTGAACGAAAATATCATCTGGTAAACGGCTCTCCCAATTTTTAATTGAGTTATAGGTAACACTCAATTTGCCATCTTGCATGAATATTTTGGTATAATTACCAAACGCCTCGATATAATTTATTTCGTGAATTTTGATGAAAGTTAATTTGTTTTCAAAATTCAATAGGATAATCTGATCTGCTTTAAATGCTTCTTCAGAATCACCCAAAACACCTTCAATCTCTAGGTCTTCACGAACTTCAATTACCTTATCAATTGCTTTTCTCAATCGATCGCCACTGATAGGTTTGAGTATATAATCTATGGCATTGATTTCAAAAGCCTTGATGGCAAAATCTGAATGAGAAGTAATAAAAATAATTTTAGGACTACAATTAATCTCATTCAATAAATCCAAAGAGGTTAATCCATTTAAATCAATATCAAGAAAAATTAAATCTGGCCTTGTTTCGTTGATAACCGTTCTGGCAGATTCATAATCCGCAGCCTCACCTACAATTTCAATTGCAGGAAAACCGTCCAACACTTTTTTAAGTGTGGCGCGCATCATGTCTACATCATCGATTATTACGGATCTAATTGCCATATTTTTTCTGTAAAATTTAACTAGAAATTAAAAGCCTCTTAATCTAATTATAACTGCAAGAAAACGTATTCGAACTAAATTAAAAAGCAAAAAAAGCTAAAAGGTTTTCTTGGCACTCCTTAACTAGCCTAATTTACTTCATTTTACGTTTAGGCCTTTTCGGCCTCAGTTTCGTTTACTTCATTCTTTTGTGTCACTTCCGGACGCATTTGAGGAAAGAACAAAACATCTTGAATAGAGGCTTGGTTGGTCATTAACATGCACAAGCGATCAATTCCAATTCCTATACCTGCCGTTGGTGGCATACCATATTCTAGTGCGCGTAGAAAATCATGGTCGATAAACATAGCCTCATCATCGCCTCTTTCCATTAAGCGCACTTGCTCTTCAAAACGCTCGCGTTGGTCAATTGGGTCGTTTAACTCTGTGTAGGCATTGGCAATTTCTTTTCCATTTACCATTAATTCAAAACGTTCTACCAAACCTTCTTTAGAGCGGTGTTTTTTAGTAAGTGGACTCATCTCCACAGGGTAATCAATGATATAAGTTGGTTGAATAAAATTGCCTTCACATTTTTCGCTGAACAACTCATCAATAAGTTTGCCTTTACCCATACTTGGAGAAACTTCAATATGTAGTTTTTTACATACCTCACGGATACCATCCTCATCCATTTCGCTTACATCAAAACCTGTAAACTCTTTGATGGCATCATAAATACTGATACGTTTAAAAGGTGCTTTAAAGTTTAGCGTATTTTCACCCATTTGTACTTCGGTAGTACCATGTAAATCCATGGCTACCTTTTCCAACATTTTTTCGGTGAAATCCATCATCCAATAGTAGTCTTTGTAAGCTACATAAAATTCAAGAATAGTAAATTCAGGGTTATGGGTTCGGTCCATCCCTTCATTTCTAAAGTTACGACTAAATTCATATACCCAATCAAAACCACCAACAATTAGGCGTTTTAGATAAAGCTCATTGGCAATCCTTAAATAAAAAGGAACATCCAAGGCATTGTGATGGGTAATAAATGGTTTAGCAGCAGCGCCGCCTGGAATATTTTGTAATACGGGGGTATCTACTTCTAAGGCGCCATGATCATTCAAGAAATCCCTGATAGAACGAATCATTTGAGAACGTTTCAAGAAAGTATCTTTTACATGCGGATTAACAATTAAATCGGCATAGCGTTGGCGGTAACGAAATTCAGGATCGGTCACAGCATCAAATGTTTCGCCTTCTTTTTCTTTTACAATTGGCAATGGATGCAATGATTTTGAAAGCAAGGTAACCGAATGCGCATGGATAGATGTTTCACCTGTTTTGGTTACAAACACAAAACCTTTGATACCAATAATATCGCCAATGTCTAACAATTTTTTAAATACCGTATCAAAGAAAGTTTTGTCTTCACCTGGGCATATATCATCACGGCGGATGTAAATTTGAATTTTACCTGCATCGTCTTGGATTACGGCAAAATTGGCCTTACCCATATCACGCACGCTCATTATTCTACCTGCTATGCTAATTTCCTT
The DNA here is from genome assembly GCA_947449515.1 of Bacteroidota bacterium. GTDB lineage: Bacteria > Bacteroidota > Bacteroidia > UKL13-3 > UKL13-3 > B1. The sequence goes on along the minus strand of CANFSD010000135.1, from coordinate 2,649 downwards.
CCACTTGGCATCTTCCATGCTTTGCGGGAAATTGGCTTTAATGTCGGTAGAAGTTGCATTAACTTCAAATGATTCTGGCGGGTAGGCGTTGATGCCCATTGCTGCTAAATCAATTAATTTCTGACGGCGGATACGCTCCTGCTCACTTAGTAAGTTCAAATTTTCCATACGATTTGCGAAAATAAGGAAAGCAGACGACCTTAAAAATTATTCTTTTAGAAGAATCAAAAAATACCCCATAAGGTGTATTCCAATCCGCCCTTTATTTTAAACGAAGTAAATTGGCTTTTGCTTTTTGTGAAATGCTTGTATCGTAATCGTAATCGCTATAATTACTCACTTGCTCGTAGTAGGTTCGCGCCAAAGGTCTGTAGTTCATTTTTTCATAGATACCACCCAATTGCAAACAAGCATTGGGCAACAAATAAGTATGGAGGTCTTTGCCTTTTTGCAAACAATCTTTATAGTGCGCAATTGCTTCGGCCAACTTCCCTTCCTCCTGGTAAATGCGCGCTGAACGGTATTCCCACTCAATTTTCTGAAACAAACTCGGTAAAAAATCTGGCTTAATTTTCAATAAACTATTTTGTGCTTTTGTATAATACCCGCCATCAAATAACAATCGTGCTTTTAATAATTCTATGTTTGGATAAATTCCTTTTGCCAGGTCTTGTTTCATTAAAGTTGTTTCTGAACCAATCTCCTTGCTATGCTTTATCATGAGGTTGGTATAGGTATTAAACTTAAGTGTATCGCCTTGCAGCCAAGCTATCCATGAGAGTTTTTGATATGCTTCTTTATAGGATCCCTTGGTAATACTAAAGGCTAAATATTTCTTAAACCAGATAGCAGCAGAAAAATCCAATTCATTTAACAGGTAGCTTCCCATTAATAAATTAAGGTAATGAATTTGTTCGTATGACTCGTCTATTGGCCTTGCCTTTAATGTTTGCAGGGCAATGTCATTTTCGCCACATTTACCTGCTATATATGCCCGCACATAGCATTGCATCAGGTTTTGGTGGTAATCTTTGGAATGCTCTTTATAAAAACTCCATGCTAGTTTTTTCTCTGGACCAAAATTGAGATGAATGAGGGCGAAAATTACTTCTGCCTGCTGTTTTTCTATGAGGGGCTCTTTTGCATCATTTTCAATATAGGCATTTAATATTTGAAGTCCTTTATCAAAATCGCCTTCCAAACCCACCACATTTAAGATCCAATTGTATTGCGAAGGAAAGGTGCCTATAAGTGCTTTTAAGGCACCCAACTCTTTTTTATGTGGCAAAAAATTAGGAAAGGTTCTTTCATTTTGGTTTACCTCCTGAAAGGCAGTTCTAAAATCCCAAGCAGCAGATAAATACTCATTAAAAGCCCCTTTTACTAAGGCACTCTGCAAATGAATACTTCCTTTTAAAAATAATTTATAGGGCGAATTGTCTGGCAATAATTGAATATGGTTCAATGTTTTGGCGTGTACCTTTTCAAAGGCAGGTAACAATGCCACATTGTGTTGAACCATTATATGGTAAAACTCTGCATAATGCAGCAAGTAAAAGGCCGCTACATTTTCTGGATGCTTTACAATTTCTGCATTGATTTCTACAAGCGCCTGTTTTATTTTAAGCGCAACCAAGTGCTTTTGCGCCTCATTTAGGCCTGGGGTATATTCAAAATAGGCCGCTTGCAGGGAACAGCTCAGCGATAACAACAGCACAAAAAAAAGAAATTTCTTTTGCAGCCAGTTAGAAGATCGCAGAATTGTTGTGTATAGTTTTAACATAAATACCCTGCAACAAAGATGTACTAATTTAAGCAAAAAAAAAGTCGCCATTTGGCGACTTTTTTTTATTAATGTTTGAATTCGTTTCCTACTTCTTCTGCGAGCAGTGCATCTGTTAGCACCCTTCCACAGTTTTCGCAAACGATAATTTTCTTTCTTTGTTTGATATCACTTTGTCTTTGTGGTGGAATACCAGCAAAGCAACCGCTACAGCTATCACGTTCAATGGTTGCAACACCAATACCGTTTTTTACGCTTTTGCGAATTCTATCATAAGAATGAACCAAACGCTCATCAGAAACCTTCACAGCAGCTCCACGAATCTTTAACAAATCGTCTTCTTCTTTTTGTGTTTCAGCAACGATGGTATCTAATTCAGCTTTCTTATTTTTCAAATCTGCAACACGACCTTCCAATTCAGTTTTCAAGGTTTCGATGTTGGCTTTCTTTTGCTCAATATCAAATTGAATATTCTTGATTCTTTTCTCTAAAGCTTGTTGCTCTAAACCTTGAATTTCAATTTCTTTATTCAATGCATCAAACTCTCTGTTGTTTTTTACATTGTCTAATTGTTTTTCGTATTTTTTTACCAATGCTTTAGCATCAGTAATTTTGCCTTTGTTAGAAGAAATAGACTCATCCATTTTCTTCACTTCAGCTTGTAAATTGGTTAAACGGGTCTCTTGACCTATAATTTCGTCTTCCAAATCGCTTACTTCAATTGGCAATTCACCTCTGATAGCGGTTAACTTGTTAATTTTGGAATCGATTAATTGAAGCTTGTATAAAGCTTTTAATTTTTGTTCAATGCTGGTTTCTGTAGCTCCTGCCATAATTTATGAATAATAATTAACCGGGTTGGTATC